>SKKM01000003.1 GCA_007121485.1 Wenzhouxiangella sp.
ATGAACTCGCTGATCCGGCCGGCGCTGTACGGCGCCTGGCACGAGATCGTCAACCTGAGCCGGCTCGGCGAGCCGGGCGACCAGGTCTACAACGTGGTCGGACCGATCTGCGAGACCGGCGACATCCTCGGGCTGGACCGGCTGCTGCCGGAATGCCGCGAAGGGGATCTCATCCTGATCGCCAATGCCGGCGCTTACGGCGCGGCCATGGCCTCGCGCTACAACCTGCGCGAGCCGGCTCAGGAACTGGTGCTGGACGGGGACTCGGGCTCACCGTAGCGATCGGCCAGGATCACCAGCCGGTCCCTGATGTCCTCACGCTCGGTGCGCAACAGCTCCACCAGCTCGCGCTGGTTCCAGAACAGGGTGCGCACCAGGATCTTGTCGCGGTAGCGCAGCACGTTGCGGCGATAGCCCAGGGCGACGAAGCCGGTCGGCGGCAGGGCCGCGATGTAGACGATGGTGCGCGCCAGGCCGAACTCGACGTGGTACCACAGCCACCAGCCGAGCAGCGCGTAGCAGCTGCCGAAAGCGACCACGACCAGGCCGAAGTAGGTGAACGCGCGCACCGCCTCGTCGCGGATCAGCAAGGCGCCAAAGCGGGCGAACAGGTAGGGCAGGATGTTGTGCACCAGGCCGAACAGCGCCACCGGCGCCATCACCATCGCGTACACGGTCATGCGCAGGCGCAGCAGACGCTCGGGGATCGGGGTGCCCTTGCTGCTGGCCAGGGCCTGGCGAACCTCGGTCTGGCGCAGGTGGTCGCGGTAACGCTCGACGCGCAGGCGCAACTCGTCGATCCGATCAGGGTCGTTGCGAATGGCCCGGTCGATCACCTGACCGATGAACTGGCGGTTGTAGACCCGACGCTGAAAAGCCGCTGCAGCCTCGGGCGAGCCGCGCCGGTACAGGCCCAGGAATCGACCCAGCCAGCGCTTGAAGAAGCGCTGCGGCCGCGGCGGCTCCGGCGGCGGCAGGTTCGGAATGCGGCCAGCGGCATCGTCCAGGGTCTCGCTCAGGTCGTCGACCAGCCGCACCACCTGCTCGTTTTCCAGGTGCAGGGCCTGGCGGCGCAGGCTGGTCTGTACGTCCAGGGTGAGCGCGCGCACCGCCTCTTCAGGATTCTCCCGGTAACGATCGGCGTAGTCGGCGACGCGGATCGGGCTGCCGATGCGCAGCAGCGCCGCAGAACTCAAAAAGGCCCGCGTTTCCAGATTGACCCCCGCCGGCACGATGACCAGACCCAGCTCCCAGTCACGCCGGGCCTCCGCATTCAGGGCGATGCGGGCAATGCCCTTGCGCAGCTCGCCGATCTTGCCGCGCGGTGAATTCCGGCCTTCGGGAAACACGCCCAGGCAGCCGCCGCGGTCGAACAGGTCGAAGACCTGGGCGAAGATGTCCTCGTTCCGGTCGGCATGATTGGCCACCTCGTGCGGCCGGTAGATCGGAATCACACCCAGGGCGCGAAACAGCGCGGCGAGCAGCGGAAAGCGGAACAGGCCGGAGCGCGCCAGGTAGTTGATCGGGCGGCGCACCTGGGTCGAGAGGATGATGGCGTCCAGCACCGAGCTGGGGTGGTTGGCGGCCAGGATCACCGGGCCCTGCGCCGGCACGCGCTCGAGGTTCGCCGAGCGGATGTCGACGAAATACAGGTGGTTGAGCACCCGCAGGATGCGGACGATCCATGCATACAGCTTCATCGCCGTCCATCATGCCGCAAATTCTCAGGCCGCGGTGGACCGGTCGTTGCTGCCTTGAACCCCCGAGGCGGGATTGTGGGCTATGCTGACGCCGGCATCCGCAATCGCATTCTCGACCCGCCCTATGAGCAACGCCTACCAAGCCGCCGACATCGAAGTCCTGCAGGGCCTGGAGCCGGTCAAGCGCCGTCCCGGAATGTATACCGACACCTCGCGGCCCAACCATCTTGTGGCCGAAGTGGTCGACAACGCCGTCGATGAGGCCCTGGCCGGCTACGCCAAGGCGATCGAGGTCATCCTGCACGAGGACGGCTCGGTGGAGGTCATCGACGACGGGCGCGGCATGCCGGTCGATCCGCATCCCGAACACAAGCTGCCCGGCGCCGAACTGATCCTGACCCGGCTGCATGCCGGCGGCAAGTTTTCCGGCAACAACTACAAGTTCTCCGGCGGCCTGCACGGGGTCGGCGTGTCCGTGGTCAACGCGCTGTCCAGCCGCCTGTTGTGCCGCATCAAGCGCGACGGCAAGGTCCACGAAATCGCTTTCGAGAACGGCGACACGGCGCGCCCGCTGACGGTGGTCGACGAGGTCGGCAAGCGCAACACCGGCACCACCGTGCACTTCTGGCCCGACGCCCAGTACTTCGATTCGGTCAAGGTCTCGCGCCCGCGGCTCAAACACTTATTGAAGGCCAAGGCCATCCTGTGCCCGGGCTTGAGCGTGCGCCTGGACGACCGCGTCAGCGGCGAGACCGAGACCTGGCAGTTCGAGGACGGCCTGACCGACTACCTCAACGAGAGCCTGGCCGGCCAGCAGCGCCTGCCGGAAGCGCCGTTCACGGGCAACTTCGCCGGCGCCGACCAGGAAGCGGCATGGGCCCTGGCCTGGGTGCCCGAAGGCGAACTGCTGCAGGAGTCCTACGTCAACCTGATCCCCACACCCGCAGGCGGCACCCACACCAACGGCCTGCGCACCGGCCTGATCGAGGGCTTGCGCGAGTTCTGCGATATCCGGTCCTTGCTGCCGCGCGGGGTCAAGCTTTCGCCGGAGGACGCCTGGGAGCGCCTGAGTTTCGTGCTCTCGATCAAGCTGGCCGATCCGCAGTTTTCGGGCCAGACCAAGGAGCGCCTCAGCTCGCGCGCCGCCGCCAGCTTCGTCTCCGGCGTGGTCAAGGACGCGTTTGCCCTGTGGCTGAACAAGCACGTGGCCGACGGCGAGGCCATCGCCAAACTGGCCATCGACAACGCCCTGAAGCGGCAGAAGGCCCGAAAGCAGGTGACCCGGCGCAAGGTCACCGCCGGACCCGCGCTGCCGGGCAAGCTGGCCGACTGTTCATCCACCGACCTGGAAGAAACCGAACTGTTCCTGGTCGAGGGCGACTCGGCCGGCGGCAGCGCCAAGCAGGCCAGGAATCGCGAGTTCCAGGCCATCATGCCGCTCAGAGGCAAGATCCTGAACACCTGGGAAACCGAGCCCGACCAGGTCCTGCGATCGCAGGAGGTGCACGATCTGGCCATCGCCATCGGCGTCGATCCCGGCTCGAACGATCTGTCCAAGCTCAGATACGGCAAGGTCATCATCCTGGCCGACGCCGACTCCGACGGCCTGCACATCGCCACCCTGCTCTCGGCCCTGTTCGTGCGCCACTTCCGCGTCCTGGTCGAGGCCGGGCGCATCTTCGTCGCCATGCCGCCGCTGTACCGCGTCGACGTCGGCAAGCAGACCTTCTACGCCCTGGACGCCGAAGAGCGGCGCGGCCTGCTGGCCCGCATCGAGGCCGAAAAGATCAAGGGCAAGATCACCGAAACCCGCTTCAAGGGCCTGGGCGAAATGAACCCGCTGCAGCTCAGGGAATCGACCATCGATCCCGACACCCGCCGCCTGGTCCAGTTGACCATCGACGATGACAAGGAAACCGATGCGCTGATGGACATGCTGCTGGCCAAGAAACGCGCCGGCGACCGCAAGCTGTGGCTGGAGGAAAAGGGCAATCTGGCGGAGATCGAGGTTTAGGGTTCGGGTTCAGGGATTGGGGCGAATCGTGGGAAATTCACGGTTCGGTGGCGGGGGAGTTGTTTAATTGGCGCTATGGCATCTGACACTGATTTGAAGCTGCGTCGAAGGATCCTGGCCGGAATCGGGCTGGCGCTGCCGGTTTTCTGGCTCAAGGGCTGCGGCGGCGAGAGCGCGAGCGCAGGCGCGGCGACGGCGGGACCGTTCGAGTCGCTAGAGTTGACCGAAGCGCAGTGGCGGCAGATTCTCACGCCTGAGGAATACCGGATTCTGCGCCGCGAGGGCACGGAGCGCGCCTTTTCCAGCCCGCTGGATCGGGAATACGGCGACGGCATTTACGTCTGCGCCGGCTGCTTCCTGCCGCTGTTTTCCAGCGAGCACAAGTACGACTCCGGCACCGGGTGGCCCAGCTTCTGGCAGCCCATCGACGAGCGGCACATCGGCACCAGGCGCGATTTCCGCCTGATCATTCCGCGCACGGAGTACCACTGCGCGCGCTGCGGAGGCCACCAGGGGCACGTGTTCGACGACGGCCCGCCGCCGACGGGGCAGCGCTGGTGCAACAATGGCGTGGCCTTGCGCTTTGTGCCGGTGGGTGAAGAGTTGCCGGCCTTGCGGACGGGGATCTAAGGACAAATGAAACCGCGGATGAACGCAGATGAACGCGGATAAGAAAAGCCAATTGAGTGGCACCGGCTCCGTGCTGATGGTCGCCGTGCTCATGATGCTGGCATCCTGGACGCAGGCCGAAGAGCCGCGCGAGCTGGCGCGGGCCACCTTCGCGGGCGGCTGCTTCTGGTGCATGGAACCGCCTTACGACCGCCTCGACGGCGTGGTCGAGACCATTTCCGGATTCAGTGGCGGGCATGTGTCCAATCCGACTTACCGCCAGGTGGTCAACGGCGGGACCGGGCACCTGGAGGTCGTGCAGGTCGTGTACGACCCGACCGTGGTCAGCTACGAGGAACTGCTGTACGTGTTCTGGCGCAACATCGACCCGTTCCAGTCCGACGGGCAATTCTGCGACCGCGGGCCCATGTATCGCTCGGCCATTTTTGTCCACGATGAAGCCCAGCGACGGGCAGCCGAAGTTTCACTGGACGAGATCTCCGTTCTGGGCCTGTCCGACCAGCCCATCGATACGCGCATCCTGGACTTCCAGGCCTTCTACCCGGCCGAGGAATACCACCAGGGCTATTACCTGAAAAACCCGGTGCGCTACCGCTACTACCGCTGGAACTGCGGACGAGACCGGCGCCTGGAGCAGATCTGGGGCGACGAGGCCGGCGGCCATCCGTGACCTTTGGCCCATGCCCGCGGCTAGCAACGCAGGGCATGATCAGAGCATTGAGCTAAAGCCTGGCCGGCCGATCGAAACCGATCGATCTGAATCCGGTCAGACATACCGATTCAAACACCACGGGAAGCAAAGACCCATGTCCAGAGCCCTGAAAAGCGCCCTGATGAGCCCTTGGTTGGCCATCCTCGTGCTGGCATTGCTGTTCAGCACCTTCGCCGTGGCCGACAGCGGCCGCATCACCCACGTCACCACCGTCGAAGGCATCAGCGAATATCGCCTGGACAACGGCCTGCGCATCCTGCTGATGCCCGACGAGAGCCGGCCGACCACGACCATCAACATCACCTACTTCGTCGGCTCCAAGCACGAGAGCTACGGCGAGACCGGCATGGCCCACCTGCTCGAGCACATGCTGTTCTACGGCACGCCGGACCACCAGGACATCAAGGCCC
>SKKM01000281.1 GCA_007121485.1 Wenzhouxiangella sp.
ACCGCGCGCCGGTGATCGGGCCGGGCGAGGCGGTGGAATTCGAAGTGCTGGCCGTGCCTGAACTGACCCGGGAATGGCTGCACTTCCATGTCGACCTGCTTCAGGCCTTCGATCCGCCGTGCGGGGGCTAGGGTCGTATCTGCTGCCGTTCGGGCCGGCAGACCGGCTTCTGCCCCAGCGAGGCGCCTGAACGCATGGGCGCGCTTGAACTCCGGTAGGTACTTCAACTATGTTAAGGCGATGACTCGCCTGAGCCTGTTGCTGGGAGTGCTTTTTGTTGTGGTCGTGCCGGAACTGAGCTTTGCTCAGGCTTTCGGGACGTTCAGGCAGTTGCCCCAGATGCCCGGGGGGCAAGTCCGGGACGTCGTGCATCATCCGCAAACCGAAGGTCTGGTCTTTGCACTGAGTGCGGGCTCGACCTACCGGAGCGTGGACGGTGGTGCGAGCTGGCAGCAGGTCTTTTTCGAGAACGACGAGCAGCGCCTGCAACGGCTGGGCGTGCGCAACATCGCCTTTTCTCCGAACGATCCGAGCCTTGTCTTTGCGGTGTCGAACAATGCAGATGGAGCATTCGCGATTGGTGATGAGCGCGCGATCTACAAGTCAGCGGATGAAGGGCGGACCTGGCGGAAGATCGACCATGCGCCGCTTGACAGCCTTCGGCCTGGCCTACTTGGCGTGGCTGGTCCCGATGATCCGGTTTTGGTTCTCAATGGTTTCGTCGGTGCTCTTCCGCAGGTCTTTACTAGCGATGACCTGGGCCTGACCTGGCAAAACATTTCGCCTGATGGGCTGGCCATTGGATGCTCTGTTCAACAGTTGCCGATTGAAGCATTGATGTGCCTGTCTGACTCAACACCGTCTGGACTGCTCTTGCTGTTCTCGGAAGATCTGGGTGTGACATGGAGTCAGGGTGAAATACCTTTTGATAGTGTAATGCAGATGATCCGTGACCCGGTGGACCCGCAGCGTCTTTTGGTGACCGGCATTCATGCCGAATTGGGTCGAGGCGTTTTCAGGAGTGAAGATCTTGGCAAGTCTTGGCAGTTATTGACGGACGAACCGATTTTTAGGCCCTTTCGCATTGCGCCGTCTGATCCGGATTTCATTTATAGCGGCGGGATCTCTAACCGAACCAGCATGTTTGTCTCGATGGATGGGGGAGATACCTGGGAAAGGGCAAGCCCCGGTCCTGGCTCCATTGAAGGCATTAATGGTGAGGGCTTCTTTGCGTCGATCGAAGGTTTGTCCATTAATCCTCTTGATCATCTCAATGTCCTGGTCGCGGTCGACGGGCGTGGCATCTGGAGTACCTCCGATGGCGGTGAAAGTTGGGAGATGTCATCCGAGGGATTTTTCTCAGAAACAACTCTTTTGGCCTCCGCTGAGCATGACGGCAGGCCGTTCATGCTCGCAGGCAATCGTCTGGAGACTAGAAGGGTGCTCGCGGATCAAACCGAATGGCAATGGGTCAATCGTGTCAGTGGTAGACGTCCCAATTGGCCATTCGTTTCGGATCCCATTTCTGCCTCGGTCATTGCTCGGCGAAATGCGGTTTCAATCGACGGCGGTGCAAGTTGGACTGCTTACGATAATACGAGTGACCGGGTCGGTTCGGCCAAGGTGGTGCCGATTGCTGGAACTTTTGGCCGGAAAATGATTGCCAATGCCCCTGGCCAGACGCTGAACACGGCTGACCTGGTTAGATCCGAAGATGGCGGAGCTTCTTGGCAACTTGTTCTGTCTGAGGTTCAACTGAGGAGTTTTGCAAGCGGAATAACCTCCGAGGGTGTGTCTGTAATCTACGCAAGGTCTTCATCCGGTATATATCGTTCCAAGGATGGTGGTCTCTCGTGGGAAATTTTGCCGGGAACTGGAATTGAAAATCCTCCGGATTGGTTTGGGTGCGCCGGTGCATGCATAAGCCTGCTGGTGTCGGAAAGGGATTCCGCGGAGCGAATCTGGGCGCATACAAGTGGGGGTCTGTACTTTTCCGATGATGCTGCCGAAAACTGGTCTGCATTCGGCAAGTTTGAAACGGACTTTTTTTCGCGCGTTGCCCTTTCAAGCAGAAACAACCAGATGATCTTCATCTACGCTGCTGAGCCTCTTGGTGTTATGTATTCGATGGATGGGGGAGATAACTGGCAGGAGATTCCGAGAGAATTCCTGGCCACAAGCGGAGAGTTGGTGTATTGGGAAAATCTGACCGGTACGTTCGATCATGGCATTGCTGATCTGGTTTATGACGACGCCAATTCCCGCTTGCTTCTGTCTCTGCCCGGGTCCGGACTGCTTGAAAGTCGGATCGAGGTTCTCGAGGCGGGAATGACATTCGTGGTTGATAGCTCTTTCTCCGAGGTCGGCGAGGCGGTTGAGTTCACTGGCGTCGTGACCAATGTCAGCTCCTGGAACCTGGCAGGTTTCGACGTGGATTTTCCGGGTGCAGAGTCGTTTTCCTGCGATTCGGTCGTGGAGATCCCTCCGGGCGGCAGCATGGAGTGCGCGGGGCGGTATGCGGCCGCTCAGGGTGATCTGGATCGGGGCGAGTTGACCGGGGTGTTGGTGGCTTCGGCAGCCTCGCCCGATGGGAATCGCTTTGGCAGCACGGCCACGGACACGACCGATGCCGTCCAGATGCCCGCCGTGGAGATTGAGGCGGAGGTCTTGACCGGGGACGGCTACACCTCGCTTTCAGAGCAGATCCGGATTCGAGTGACTATCACGGCTGCAGGGAACGTGAGCCTTCAGGAGCCGATGATTGATGCTCAGGATCTTGAGCTGATCGAATGCGAGAAAAGCGGTGAGGGGGAAGGCGCCCAGTTCCTGATTGGCGACCAGTTTGAATGTGAATACATTCATTTCGTCTGGATCGAGGACCTGGAAGCCGGGAGTTTCTCCTGGACGTTTTACGGCGGGGCGCTGGACCCCAACGGAAACGAAGTGATCAGTGAGCCGGCCACCATCACGGCACAGGCCGAGCGTACCAATTCGAGCGTCACGCCCGAGGCGATCGATTTTGGCGAAGTGCAGACGGGCGTATCGGCACAGACAGTCTCGGTCTTTGTATCCAATGACGGCCCCCTGCGTCTGATGGTGTTTGGCGTTGAAGTCGATGGTGGTGGGGACGCGTTTTCGGCAATTCAGAATTGCTCGCCATGGCAGTTTGTCTCGGTTGACGATCCCTGCGAGATTTTGGTGACGTTTACGCCGCAAGCAGCGGGGGCTTTTTCGTCGCAGCTGCGAATCCGCACGTCCAGCGAACAAGGGCCGCACCTCGTGCCGCTGCAAGGCACAAGTGGAGCAAGCATTTTCCACGATCGCTTTGAGGACTAGGAAACCTGCTCTCGGTCCGTCCGGTGAACGGAGCCGATGGGGGACTGTCTGCTGCCTGACAGGCGCTGGCTCCAACCGACAGCGGGGTGTGGGTGGGTGGCGAGATCAATCTCGCCGGCGACCAGGAGACCGCCGGCCTGGCCTTTTTCCGGATTCAGGACCAGGTTTGCCTGGATCGATTCCAGGGGGAAGAGGAGTAAACGCGGGCTTCAGGCCCCTTCAAAGAATTGCCTTGCTGCTCCTGACGCATAATGGCGTCAGGATAGCTGCAGGGGAGGCGCTCGATGCGCCAGATGCTTTGGGTCTTTCTGATCATGCCGACACTTGGATGGTCGGACGAATGGCGACTTTCGGTTGCCGACTGGTCTCGGCTGGCAGGTCTGGAGACGACGCGCACAATGACGCTGGACGCACCTGGCGCGCGGGATGTCGACGGACGCCTGGTTTTCGAACGCGTTGAGTTGCGTGCGCCGGGTGCCGAAGTGTGGGCGATGGTCGACGGCGAGCGCCGCGCTTTGCCACCGACCGGGCAGGTGGTTCTCAGTGGACGTGATCCGGCGCGGCCGGACTGGCGATTCACCCTGGTATTCGACTCGGATGGACAACTGGCGGCGGGAGCGGTGTACGCCGACCGGGGTTTGCAGTCGCTGCGGGCCTATGCCGACCGCGACTCGATCTTGCTGCGGGCATTCGACATCGACGATCTTCTGCCGGACGGGGTGCGGACCGATTTTCAGTGCGCCAACGAAGCGTTGCAGTCGGTGGCAGACTACGAGCTGCCCCTCGCCGGTGCCGGCGCGCGCATCCAGGGCGCGCCGCGGTCCGATACCCTGCGCGTGGGCGTGCTGACCATCGACACCGACAAGGAGTGGCTGGAAAAGCGCTTCTCTGACAACGTCGCCAATGCAGCGGCCTGGATCGAGCAGCTGGTGGCGGTGACCAATGTGCTCTTCGAGCGTGATGTAAACCTGCGCATGTTGCAGGGCGAGACCATCCTGCGGGTGGGCTCCGATCCTTATACGGCGGGCGGCAGTGCCGCGAACCGGGAGCGGCTGGAGGAGTTTGGGCAGTACTGGTTCAGCAACTTTGCATCCACCCCGCGCACCCATGCCGCGCTGATTTCCGGGCGTTCGAGCAGCGGCAATTCGGCGGCGGGGATCGCCTGGCTCAATACCTACTGTCGGCAGCAGCGCGTGGGCGGGAGCTACAGCCTGAACCAGCTGTTCTGGAATCAGAATATCGGCGTGAACTCTAGCGCGCGGATTTTTGCCCATGAGATCGGACACAACCTGGGTTCGGTGCACACCCACTGCTACAACCCGCCGGTTGACCAGTGTTACAACGCCGAGTCGGGCTGCTTCGACGGCACGCCCAGCTGTCCGGCGGGGGGAAGCGGCACCCTGATGAGTTACTGCAATTTTCCGGGACCCAGCGGCGCCAACTGCGGCCAGGCCCGCCTGGAACTCCATCCCACGGTGGCCAGCTTGATCGACAGTCGCATCGAGGCCAACTATCCTGCATGCATCCAGGACTTTGTCGAAGACGAAGTGGTGATCGATCCGCTGTTTGAGGATCGCTTCGAGACCTGAAAAGTTGTTCTAACTGCTTTGGATCCAGGAGACAAGCGCGGCGGGCCAGGGCTGAGAAGCCGGTCTGCATGGATTGACCTCAGGGAGGCGCATGAAAAAACTGGTCTTGATCCTGCTGGCGGCCGCGCTGCTGTTTGCCGGCTACGAGCGACTGGCCGAGCAGGACTGGTGGCCAGCGCCGGGCGGGGACTCGGCCGCCTACAGCGATCCCGCCCTGGTGCTGCGCGCGATCGAGGTGCGCGACCTGGACGGCCGGGTCGCCTGGCGCGGCAATGTTGACCTGGCGCCGCACCTGGCGCGCATCGAGCGCGGCGAGCGCGACCCGCACCGCAACGACGGCGGAATCTTCCACAACCGCGAGCAGCGTCTGCCCGACCGCCCCGTCGGTCACTACCGCGAATACGTCATCCGCACGCCGGGCATCAACCACGCCGGGCCGCAGCGCCTGGTGATCGGACGCGACGGCGAGATCTGGTACACCAGCGATCACTATCGAAGTTTCCGGAGGG
>SKKM01000013.1 GCA_007121485.1 Wenzhouxiangella sp.
CCCCGCACAAGCTGGAGTTCAAGAAGTACGACCCGGTCGTGCGCAAGCACGTGGCGTACAAGGAAGCCAAGATCAAGTAAGCAACGCGCCTGCTTCGCGATCTGCAACGCAAAACGCCGGGTCAGACCCGGCGTTTTGCGTTATTGATGAAGTGTTCGGTCCCTGCCGCAAGCCACCTACCCACCGGTGGCAGCACGCTATGACGGTCTCGGGCGGGACAAGCCGCTGAAGGCCTCGCCACCGCGTCGAACTGAAGCGGTTTGTCCCGCCCGAGACCGGCCTCGAAGCGCCCAAACTCCGAAACAGGCCCACGAACACCGACTTCAGCTGCGCTGCCGCCGCAGATTCTCGCGCCAGGTCGGCAGGGTGCCCGCCTGGACTTTGGCCCAGTAGCGGTCCAGCTCGCGCCGCACCGTCGGCAGCAGGAAGTAGATGCCGAGCAGGTTGGGGAAGGCCATGGCCAGGATCATGGCGTCGGAGAAACCGATCACCGCGCCCAGCTGCATGCTGGCTCCGGCGACCACGAACAGCAAAAACAGAGTCTTGTAGGTGTACTCGGCGCTGCGGCTCTCGCCGAACAGGTAAGTCCAGGATTTCAGGCCGTAGTAGGACCAGGCCAGCATGGTCGAGTAGGCGAACAGGATCACCGCCACAGCCAGCACGTAGGGGAACCAGCTGATCGCGCTCTCGAAGGCCTCGGAGGTCAGCTCCACGCCGCTCATGCCGTTGCCGTCCACGTAGACCCCGGAAATGATGATCACCAGGGCGGTGATGGTGCAGACGATGATCGTGTCGACGAAGGGCTCGTACAGCGCCACCACGCCCTCGCTGACCGGCTCGTTGGTCTGCACCGCCGAATGGGCAATCGCCGCCGAGCCGATGCCGGCCTCGGAAGAAAACGCCGCGCGCTGAAAGCCGATCGCCAGCACGCCCAGCATGCCGCCGGCCACCGAACTGACGCCGAAGGCCGACGACAGCATCAGTGCGAATGCAGCCGGCACCTGGTCGATGTGCGCGCCGATCACGACCAGCCCGGAGGTGATGTAGATCATCCCCATCAGCGGCACGATCTTCGAGGTCACGCGGGCGATCGAGCGGATGCCGCCGATGATGACCAGGGCGACGAAAAACGCCATGATCAGCCCGAACAGCCAGCCCTTGTCGGCAAACCAGGACTCGGCCCCGCCGGTGACGCCGACGATCTGCTGGAAGCTCTGGTTGGACTGGAACATGTTGGCGCCGCCGAACGAGCCGCCGACGCAAAAGATGGCAAAGACCACGGCACAGACCTTGCCCAGCGTGGCCAGGGCCGGCCCGCGCTCGGCCAGGCCGCGCGACAGGTACCACATCGGCCCGCCGGAGATGCTGCCATCCGGATTGACCGAGCGGTACTTCACGCCCAGGGTGCACTCGACGAACTTCGACGACATGCCCAGGAAGCCGGCCAGCATCATCCACACCACCGCTCCCGGTCCGCCGACCGAAACCGCAATCGCCACGCCGGCGATATTGCCCAGGCCGACCGTGCCCGACAGCGCCGTGGCCAGGGCCTGGAAATGGGTGACTTCGCCGGCCGCCCTCGGGTCGTTGTAGTCGCCGCGGATCAGGCGGAAGCCGTGGGCCAGGCCGCGCAGATTGATGAAGCGGAAGTAGAAGGTGAAGATGAAGGCGGCAATGATCAGCCACAGCACCACGAAGGCCATCTGCGCGTCGCTGCCCGGCAGCGGCACGCGGAACAGGATCACTTTCTCGACCCAGTCGGTCCCCGGCGCAATCAGGGCCTCGATCCGCTCGTCCAGCCCGCTGGTCAACGGCTGATCGGCGGCGGCCGTGCCTGACAGGGCCAGTGCCATCAAGGTAAGCAGGGAGCGAAAGAATGTCGGCATGCGGTCTTCCAGGTCGGGCCGGGCGGCCCTGGCGGCCACCGGCTGTGGGCGTCGAGGCGGGCTTCGTTTACGGAACCACCAGGACCGGGCAGGGCGAAATCTGGATCAGGGTGCTGGCGGTGCCGCCGAGGAAGCGTGATTTCAGCGGCGTGTCCCCGATCACGCCGACGATGATCATGTTGACCTCGTATTCCCGGGCCAGCTGGACCAGCGTCTTGGCCGGGTGCCCGTGCCGGGCGACGACCTCGCAGTCAATCCCGGCGGCTTCGAAGCGCCGCTGCTCCGGAATCAGCAGTTGCTCGGCCGCGCGGGCCAGCTCCTCCTCCCGGCGCTTGTGGCGCAGCGCGTTTTCCTCGGCCGTGGAAAAGGTGAACGGCGACCAGGGAATGACGTAGCTCAGGACCACGCTGCCCCGGCTCGCCTGCGCCTGGTGCAGCGCCGCGGCCACGGCGCGCTGACAGCACTCGCTGCCGTCCAGGCCGACCAGAAATTTCTCGCTCATTGTTGTCTTGTCCCTCGCGCGGCGGTGGCCACGAGCCTGCAACGTATACAAGGGCGGCGAAATTTGCAAATCATTCCGGCCTGCGCGGTCTGTACGACCCCGGAAATGTTGCGCCAACGCCAGTCAGGAGCGGGGCTGGCGACTATCAAGTCCGGAAGGTCTTTGCTACACTGGAACCAGCGCCGGTTGTTTGCTGTCTATTAAGCGAACGTAAAAACCGAGCCAGAGGGACAACACGAAGTCGATGAACAAATTGCTGCACGGCGTGATTCTGAGCGCAGCCCTGGTGGGCGGCTCGGGCGTGCACGCGCAATTGATCGACGCGGAACCCTTGATCACGGAATCGGGCGCGGGCGCGCTGTCGGGTCGCATGATGACCGAGCGCGACGCGCTGGGCCTGCCGGGTCTGCGGCCGCTGCTGAAAATGTCGATCCCGCTGCAGCGCGGTGGCGCTCTGGACGCCAACGACGGCGGGCCCTTCTCCTGGTCGCTGGAGGCCTGGCAACTCAACACCGCCAGCCTGGCCCACATTCACTGCAACCGCCTGACCTCGACCATCGACTCCTACCTGGCCGAAGACTGCCGTTTCGTCGACCAGCCGGTGCCCGAACATGCCGTCAACCTGGTCCAGGTACGCGGCGAATGGACGGCGGCGCCCGGACTGAGCGTCGGCGTGGGCGCGTTCAGCCTGCAGCCCGAGTCGCCTGTCGGCGGCATGTCCTTCAATAACCTGCGCGAGCCCAGCGCCGAGTTCGGCGTGCTGCCGCTGGCGGTGCGTCCTAGCGAGGGCCTGGACTTCAACGTCAGCTTCGGCATCGCCCATGAGCGGATCGGGGATTTCCTGGTCGGCCTGCAGCTGGCGCGTTATCGGCAGAGCATGAGCCTGCTCGATCTCGGCATGGGCCGGCTCGGCGATCCGCTGGGTCTCCTGCACGCCGGCGATTTCGAGCGCTACGCCAACAGCGCCCAGCTGGCGGTCGGTTGGCGGCGCGGCAGCTTCAGCGGCGATCTGCTGGCCAGCGCGCGCGAAGTGCCCCTGTATCTCGGCAGCGGTCAGTACACCCAGGCCCCGCTGAACTCGTTCGATCTCGAGTTCTCCTGGCGCGCGGTGCGCAACGCCTCGATCAGCATCGGCGTGAGTAACGTGCTGGATGCGGCGCCGCGGGCGGCCGAGGACAGCGTTCTCGAAGCCGGTGTCGAAGACCCGCTGGAACATATCTTCGGGCGCATCCCCTACGTTCGCTACAAGCACGATTTGTAATGGCGGTTGTCCAAGACCGTTGCACCCCTCGACCGATCTGAATTTCACATGAAACCGAAAGCAAGCCTTTTCGTGCTGGCCGTTGCCGTGGCGCTGACCGCGTCGTTTGCGGCTGCCAACAACTTCTCCACCCTTGAGGAGCGCATGACCGGCCGCGAGTTTCGCGACGCCGGTCTGCACAAGCTGACCGACGAGGAACTGGCTTTCCTCAATCGCTGGATCCAGGTTCGTTCCCTGGCCGAAGGCGAGGTGCCCGACTGGGCCACCGGTCGCCCGGAGGCGCGCCCCGACGGACCGGCCACGGCTGCGGCCGCGCCGGCGGGAGATCGCCGCGGTTTTTCCGATGGCGAACGCAGCGAGATCAATTCCCGGCTGCGCGGCAGTTTCAGCGGCTGGCGCGGCGACGGGGTTTTCGAACTGGAAAACGGCATGGTCTGGGAGCAGGCCGAGCCCGGCGTGTTTGCCATACCGACGCTGGAGAATCCCGAAGTCAGGATCCGGCCCGGAATGTTTGGCGCCTGGCACCTGCAGGTGGCTGGCTACAACACGCGCGTTCGGGTCAGGCGCGTACAGTAAGGCGTTCGCCTACTCCGGCGGCGGGCGGTTGCGCGGCAGGCGCAGCCAGAACAACCAGCTGCGGCCAACCAGATAAAGCGCCAGCCCGAACGGCAGCAGAATGATCGCCGCGGTCGGCGGCGGCAGGAACCAGCCCTGCGGCGGGTCTCCCCACCACCAGATGACGCCTCCCACCAGCATCGCCAGGGCGATGTAGGTGGCGTTGGCCGCACGATCGGCCTGGCGTCGCCAGTTCTGCCGGGCCAGGCGGTCCCGGTCGGCCGGATCCAGGCTGCCGACGCCGGTGCTGCAGTGCGGGCAGCGTTTTGCCAAAGACGAGATGCGTTGCCCGCAGGCCGGGCATTTCACGATTGCCATGGCCTCAGCTTACCTCAAGCGGCGCCGGGGTCGCTGCGACCGGGCGCCGGCGCGCTGCCTCGCGATCGGGGAAAAAGCGCAGGATGACGGTCAGTCCGCGCGGCTCCCGGTTGACGAAGTCGATTTCCCAGCCGTACAGGTCGCACAGGCGCTTGACGATGGACAGGCCCAGGCCGGAGCCCTTGGTGCCGGCCGCCTGGCGGCCGCGGAAGTGCCGATCGAAGACGCGCGGAAGCTCTTCTTCCGCGATGCCCGGGCCGGTGTCGAGAATCCGCACCTCGCCGCGGTCGACCTCGACCCGGACCTCGCCCTCGGTGGTGTAACGCACGGCATTGCCGATCAGGTTGCCCAGGGTCACGGCGATCACCGCCTCCGGCGCAATCACGCTGAGCGGCTCGCGGACGGCCACGTCGAGCGCCAGCGCCCGATCGCCGACCAGCGGACGGTAGTTGTCCATGACCTGTTCGGCGATGCGCCCGACGTCCTGTGCCCCGGGGCCGTCGCCCGGTTCGCGCCGGGCCCGCACCAGGTGGAGCAGGGCGGTCGTGATGTCGGTCGACTGGCGCGCCGCGCGCGCGATCCTGAGCAGGCGCTCGCGCTGCCGCTCCGGCAGATCGGGCTGGGCCAGCATCAGCTCGGTGGCGCCGGAGATCACGGCCAGCGGCGTGCGCAGCTCGTGCGACACATCGGCATTGAACGCCTGGTCGCGCTCGACCAGTTCATGCAGGCGTGCGGCATAGTCGTCCAGGGCCGCGGCCAGCTGCCCGACCTCGTCGTCGGGAAAATGCGCCTTCAGCGGCGTGGGTGCGGTGGTCTCATCCATGGTTTCCAGCCGGCGGGCCAGCTCGGTGACCGGCGCCAGCACGCGCCCGGACGACCAGATGCCCAGCGCCAGCGACAGCAGCGAGAAGGCCACCACCACCGCGACCAGCGACCAGATCAGCCGGCGCAGCAGCTCGCGGTTTTCCGAGATGTCATAGGTCAGGAAGACCCAGAAATCGTCGTCCTTGCGCACGGCCACCTTGAAGTAGGCGCCGTCGGCCCTGACGTCGTGCACGCCGGTGGGCAGATCGCGAAAGGCTTCCGGCACGATCTCGGCCCGGCCGGGGCGGGTCACGTAACCCTGGATGCGGGTATAGAAGGGCTCGACCAGGGTCGGGTCACGGCGCAGGTCGGTGACGTACTGATCGACCTCGCTGGCCAGGGTGTTGGCAATCAGGGCGTCTTCCAGCCAGCTCTGCAGGAACAGCGCCGCACTGGCAAACAGCACGCTGAGCAGCGTGCCGAAAACAAGAAATGAAAGGATCAGCCGACTGCGTAGCCGACGTCTAAACTTCATCAGGTGGGACAAGGCAGTAGCCGATGCCGTGACGGGTCTGAATCAGGTGCGAGCCGAACGGCTTGTCGATCAGCGAGCGCAGGGTGTGGATGTGAACCCGGAGACTGTCGCTGTCCGGCAGCTCCTCGCCCCACACATGGTGCTCGAGTTCGCGCCGCGTGACCACCGCCGGCGAGGCGCTCATCAGCTTTTCCAGCAGCTTCAGGCCGATCGGGTTCAGGTCGATCTTCCGGCTGCCGCGCTTGACCGTGTAGGTCTCGAGGTTGTATTCGAGGTCGCCCACCTTGAGCTCGCGCGGCTTGACGCGCTGCCCGCGGCGGGCCAGGACTTCCAGCCGCGCCTCGACTTCGCGCAGTTCGAAGGGCTTGACCAGGTAGTCGTCGGCGCCGGAATCGAAACCGGCCAGCTTGTCCTCGAGCTGGTCGCGGGCCGTGAGCATCAGTACGGGCGTGCCCTTGCGGACATCTTCGCGCAGCTTGCGGCAGACCTCGATACCGTCCATGCCGGGCAGGGCCAGGTCGAGAACGATGGCGTCGAACTCGTTGACGATGGCCAGGTGCAGACCGGTCACGCCGTCATAGGCGTAGTCGACCTCGTGGTCGCGGTCACTCAGGAAATCGCCCAGGTTGGCGGCGATATCGCGGTTGTCTTCAATGATCAGGATGCGCATCGAGTCAAGACCAAATGGAAAAAGACCCGGGCGATTTTGAGCGCCCGGGCCGACATCGTCCCGTAACCACCGGCCGAGACATGCCTGCTGTCGCTCATGAATCTACCGGGCAATGGAGCGTAGCGCGGGATCGGTTAATCCCGGGTTAATGCCCGCGCAAGTTGCCGTTATCAAATCTTGCGCCGATCGTCGACCAGGTCCATGTCCTTCAGGCGCTCGGCCATGGCCTCGGAGTCGGCGCCCTCGCTGAGCTTGACCGCCAGGCGCAGGTCGTTGGCCGAGTCGGCGTGGCGCAGGGCGTCATCGTAGGAAATCTGGCCGCGCTGGTACATGTCGAACAGGCTCTGATCGAAGGTCACCATGCCGTGGTGGCGGGACTCCTTCATGATGCTCTTGATGTCCTCGATCTTGCCTTTGCGGATCTTTTCCTGGATCAGCGGCGAGTTGATCAGGATTTCCAGGGCGACGTGACGGCGCCCGCCGTCGATGGACGGGATGAGCTGCTGGGCGACAATCGCCTTGAGGTTGAACGACAGGTCGAGCAGAACCTGGGGATGACGCTCTTCCGGAAAGAAGTGCAGAATCCGGTCCATGGCCTGGTTGGCGTTGTTGGCGTGCAACGTGGTCAGCACCAGGTGCCCGGTTTCGGCAAAGGTGATGGCGTGTTCCATCGACTCGCGGGTCCGGACCTCGCCGATCATGATCACGTCGGGGGCCTGGCGCAGGGTGTTGCGCAGGGCCATGTCGAACGAGGTCGTGTCGATGCCGACCTCGCGTTGGGTGATCAGGCACTTGCGGTGCTTGTGCACGTACTCGATCGGGTCCTCCACGCTGATGATATGGCCGGGCGCCGCGTTGTTGCGGTGCCCGATCATGGCCGCCAGGGTCGTGCTCTTGCCGGTGCCGGTGGCGCCGACCAGGAACACGATGCCGCGCTTGGCCATGGCCAGATCGGCCAGGGATTCCGGCAGATCGAGTTCCTTGAAATTCGGGATTCGGGTCTCGATGCGTCGGCATACGATGCCGACGCTGGTGCGCTGGTAGAACGCGCTGACGCGGAACCGGGCCGCCCCGTCCAGCGCGATCGCGAACTGGCATTCGCGCGTGGTGCGGAACTCCTCGCGCTGGTCTTCGCGCATGATGCCGTGAACGATACGCAGCACTTCCTCGTGACTCAGGGCGTCGCGGCCGATCGGCCTGATCTTGCCGTTGACCTTCAGGCAGGGCGGGGCGCCGACCGTGACGAACAGGTCGGATCCTTTTTGTTCATGCAGCTTGCGCAACCAGTCGCGAATGTCGTTCATGAAAAGCTCCTGTGGCTGGATGGGCTCAGGCCAGGGCCTGTTTGTTCTGGGCCTTGCGTACCGCCTCCTGCTTGGCCACGATGCCGCGTCGGACCAGGTCGATCAGACACTGGTCGAGCGTGGTCATGCCCACGTTCTGACCGGTCTGGATGGCCGAGTACATCTGCGCCACCTTGTCCTCGCGGATCAGGTTGCGGATGGCCGGTGTGGCGACCATGATCTCGTGCGCGCCGACGCGGCCGCCGCCGATGCGCTTGAGCAAGGTCTGCGAGATGACCGCACGCAGCGACTCCGACAGCATGGAGCGCACGATGGGCTTCTCGTCGCCCGGGAAGACGTCGATGATGCGGTCGATGGTCTTCGGCGCCGAAGAGGTGTGCAGGGTGGCGAACACCACGTGGCCGGTTTCGGCCGCCGTCAGCGCCAGGCGCACGGTTTCGATGTCGCGCAGCTCGCCGACCAGGATGATGTCGGGGTCTTCACGCAGGGCCGAGCGCAGCGCCTGGTTGAAGCCGTGGGTATCGCGCTTGACCTCGCGCTGGTTGATCAGGCAGCGTTGCGGCGTGTGGACGAATTCGATCGGGTCTTCGATGGTCAGGATATGACCCGCGACGGTCTTGTTCAGGTGGTCGATCATCGCGGCCAGCGTGGTCGACTTGCCCGAGCCGGTCGGTCCGGTCACCAGCACCAGTCCGCGCGGCACCTCGATGATGTCGCGAAACACCGACGGCGCGTTGATGTCTTCCAGGGTCCAGATGTCGTTGGGGATGACGCGGAACGCCGCGCCCATGCCGCGGTGGTGGTGGTAGGCGTTGACGCGGAAGCGCGCCAGTCCCGGCACCGAGTAGGAAAAGTCGACTTCCAGGTTGGCTTCGTAGTCGCGGCGCTGGTGGTCGTTCATGGTCGAGTAGATCAACTCGGCCATCTCCTTGTTCTCGATCGGCGGCGTGTTGATGCGATGCACGTCGCCATCGCCCCGGATCATGGGCGGCAGGCCGGCTGAAATATGCAGGTCGGAAGCCTTGCTCTTGACGGTGAAGGCAAGCAGTTCGGTGATGTCCATGAAGCTAGTCCCCAATGCCCGGCGTTCTGGAAGCCGGCGCGCTAATGCCCGGTCAGATTGTTGCGCTGACCACCACAATCTGCGATTTGCACAGCAGTCAAAGGCATACTAGCTCAATCCCGACCGAAAATCACATCCCTCCGATGAGCCGACTGGAGACACTGAACGCCCGGATTCGCACGGCTGCCGCGTTGGCGGGCCGGTCGGCCGACGAGATCATTCTGCTGGCGGTCAGCAAGAAGCAACCGCTCGAACGGATACACGCGCTGATCGCGGCCGGCCAGCGTCGCTTCGGCGAAAACTACGTCGACGAAGCGCTGGCCAAGATGGAGGCCTTGCAGGTGCCATCGCTGGAGTGGCATTTCATCGGCCCGATCCAGTCCAACAAGACCCGCCAGCTGGCCGAGCACTTCGACTGGGTCCAGAGCGTGGACCGACTCAAGCTGGTGCGGCGACTGAACGATCAGCGCCCCGAGGGTGCCGAGC
Organism: Wenzhouxiangella sp.; assembly: GCA_007121485.1. Lineage (GTDB taxonomy): Bacteria > Pseudomonadota > Gammaproteobacteria > Xanthomonadales > Wenzhouxiangellaceae > Wenzhouxiangella. Next base: position 9,445 of record SKKM01000013.1, read on the forward strand.
CGCTGAACGTGTTGATCCAGGTGAATGCGGACGCGGAGCCGCAAAAGGCCGGCTGCGACCCGGACGACATCGAGGCGCTGGCCGAGGCCATCGGCGAGTCGCCGAAACTGCGCCTGCGCGGGCTGATGGCCATCCCGGCGCCGCGCACGGATCCGGCGGGGCAGGCCGAGGTGTTTGCCCGCCTGCAGGCCCTGTACCGGGACCTGGCCGGACGGCATCCAGGCGTCGATACCCTGTCGGCCGGGATGTCCGGCGATCTCGAGGCGGCGATCGCCAACGGCAGCACCATGGTCCGCGTCGGCACGGACCTGTTCGGACCGCGTCCCGACTGAAGCACGCGAGACCCTTACAATACCGGCCATGGACAACACCAGCATTGCCTTCATTGGCGGCGGCAACATGGCGCGGGCCCTGATCGGGGGCCTGCTGCAGGCAGGGCATCCGGCCAGAACGATCAGCGTGGCCGATCCGAGTGAAACAGCCCGGCAATCCGCCGCCGCCGATTTCGGTGTGCGCGTCACGGATTCTGCTGCCGCGGCGCTGGACGGCGCCGAGGTCGTGATCCTGGCCGTCAAGCCGCAGGTCATGCCTGCCGTACTGACCGACCTGGCCGAGCAGCTAAGCGGATCGCCGCTGGTGGTCAGCGTGGCGGCCGGCATCACCCTGGCCAGCCTGGAGCGCGCGCTTGGGGATCGCGTCGGCATCGTCCGCGCCATGCCCAACACGCCGGCGCTGTACGGTGCCGGCATGACCGGCATGGTCGCCAATGCCGCGGTCGACCGTTCGGGGCGTGGGCTGGCCGAGCAGATCCTGGCCGCGACCGGCCAGACCCTGTGGCTGGAAGACGAGGCCTTGATGGACGTGGTGACGGCCGTATCCGGCTCAGGGCCGGCTTATTTCTTCGCCCTGGCCGAGCAGCTGGCCCTGGCCGGCGAGCGTGCCGGCCTGTCGCCGGCGGCCGCGGCCCAGCTGGCGCGACAGACCGCCTTCGGCGCCGGACTGATGCTGGTTGAATCGGGGCTGACTGCCGGCGAGCTGCGCATGCGCGTGACCTCGCCCGGCGGCACCACCCAGGCCGCCCTGGAGAGCATGGGGCAGGACGGTTTCGAGCGCCTGGTCGAGCGTGCGGTTGGCGCGGCGGTGCGGCGTGGACGCGAGCTGGGAAAACACTGACATGGGTTCACCGACCAACGCTTTCGCCTTCCTGATCCAGACCCTGGTCCACCTGTACCTGGTGGTAATGCTGCTGCGCATCCTGCTGGAGGCGGTACGCGCTGATTTCTACAACCCGGTGGTCCAGATCCTGACGCGCCTGACCGATCCACTGGTGCGCCCGCTGGCGCGGGTCGTGCCCAAAATCGGACGGATCAACTCCGCGGCCGTGCTGGTGCTGTACCTGATCCAGCTGTTTGGCCTGTTCCTGGTCCTGGTGGTCTCGGGCCGCACGCCCGATCCCTTCGTGCTGTCCCTGCTCGCCCTGAGGGAGCTGATGCGGCTGCTGCTGACCCTTTACATGATCCTGATCATCGTCGGCGTCATCCTGTCCTGGGTCGGCCACAACGTGCGCCATCCGATCGTGCCGCTGGTGTTCCAGCTTGTCGATCCGGTGCTCGCGCCGATCCGCCGGGTGCTCCCGGCGCTCGGCGGAATCGATCTGTCGCCGCTGGTGGCCATCATCGGCATCCAGTTCCTCATCATTCTGCTCGGCCTGTGAAGCGCGCACGGCCGGCACGATCAGTCACGGGCACCGCCAGCCGCCTGCTGTCGGTGTTGTTGATGATGCTGGCCAGCATCGGCGCGGTCGCCCAGCAGGCGGAAGACCTGGGCACGCACTGGGTGCACTACAGCGCCATCAACACCAGCCAGCTGTCGCCGCAGGTCGCCGGCGCGTTCGGAATTCAGCGCTCGTCCTCGCGCGCCCTGCTCAACCTGGCCGTTCTGCGCAAGAACGAAGACGGCCTCGACCGGCCGGTCAGGGCCAGGATTCGGGTGCAGGCGGTCAACCTTGCCGGCCAGCGTCGCGAACTCGAGCTGCGCGAAGTCGTCGAGCAGGACGCGGTCTACTACATCGCCAGCTTCCGCATCCACAACGAAGAGCGCATCACCTTCCGCATCAGCGTGCGGCCGGAAGACCTCGACGGACCGGCACGGGAATTCAGTTTCCAGCAGCAGTTCTTCATCTACTGACCGCCGCCCGGGCGGGCAACCAGCTCGAAGCTGCGCAGGCTCCAGCGCGCGTAATCGTCCGGGCCACCCTCGTTGAACCAGCTGGCCTGGTACCAGAAATCCCCGTACTGGAACTGGCGGGTGCGAATCTCTTCCGGCATGATCGGCGTGAACTCCGGCGGCGGCACTTCAAACAGCTCCGGCTTGTCCAGCCCGGCGATGTGCTCGGGCCGCAGGACGGCCAGCAGATCGCGATAACGCTCCAGCCAGGCCGGGCTGGGAGTTTCAATTCGCTCGGGGTGGTGCAGGCGCAGCGCCAGGACGCGCCAGGCCTGGCCGTCCCAGCCCGCGCTGATGCGGATTTCCCAGCCGTCCGGGCCGGAGCGATCCAGTTCGATGCGCTCGCCGGGCTGGCCCCCGGTCCCGGCCTGTACCAGGCTGCGCTCGACCTGGTCGAGCAGTGCATCGAAATCCGGCTCAGCGGCTGCGCCGGCGGCCGCCAGCAACAAGACCAGCAGCGCGGGCGCGAGGCGCATCAGGGTGACTCGCCGGCCATGTGCTTGCGCCGGATGAATTCCTCGTGCGGTACGCCGAGCAGGTCGGCCAGGCGCCTGAGCAGCTGCTCCTCGAAACGGTCAATGCGGCCATCGGCGTAGGCCACCCGCCACAGCCAGCCGACCAGCTCGTCACGGCAGTCGCGCGGCAGGCCGGTGCGCAGGCCCCGGGTGTATTCATGCAGCGACACGGCCTGCCGCCGCAGCGTCTTGGCCTCGGCGATGAGCTCCTCGAGCTCGCCGCCCTCGATGCCGAAGGACCGCTCGATCGCCTGATGAATGATGTCCAGTTCCGTCGCGTCGAAATGATCGTCCACGGCCGCCATTTCCAGCAGGACGACGGCGCCGGCGCGGGCCAGGGCATGCTCGTCGGCCGACGGTTCGTGCCGATTGACGATGGACTTGAGCTGTTCGAACCAGGTGCTCATGCACAGCGGCGGTGGATGGGGCCGGACATCAGGGAAACAGCAGCGTTTCCTGCCACTGCCCGTTGTGCAGCTCGAAGCAGACGCGTTCGTGCAGGCGGTACTGGCGGCCATACCAGAACTCCACGCGATGCGGTTGCACGCGGAAGCCGGACCAGTGCGGCGGCCGCGGCACATCCTGGCCGTCAAAGCGGGACTCGAACTCGACGATGCGCTGGTCGAACTCCCGGCGATCGGCCAGTCTCTGCGACTGCAGCGAAGCCCAGGCGCCGATCTGGCTGCCGCGCGGGCGGCTGGCGAAGTAGGCATCGGCTTCCTCGGCGCTGACCGGCACGACGGCGCCGTCGACCTTGACCTGTTCATAGATCTCGCGCCAGAAAAACACCAGCGAGACGTGCGGATTGCCGGCCAGCTGGCGGCCCTTGCGCGACTCCAGGTTGGTGTAGAACACGAAGCCGTCGGCGTCCACGCCCTTGAGCAGCATGGTGCGCGCGCTGGGACGGCCGTGTTCGTCGACGGTGGCCAGCGTCATGGCCGTGGGCTCGGGCACGTTGGCGGCCTGGGCGCGTTCGAAGCCATCGTGATAGCGGGCCAGCATGGTGGCGGTCATCGGGGTTGTCATGCCAGAAGCGTCCTGTATCCGGTTTTGTAGTCAGGGTATTGAAACTCGAATCCACTTGATGTGAGACGACGGTTGTCGATCCGCTTTCCCTGCCCCGGGCTCTGGGTGTCCGGCAGCGGCCCGGGCAGGCCCAGCTGTTCGGCCAGCCAGCCCAGCACCTCGCAGCGCGGCGCCGGGCGCGAGTCGCTGGCGCAGTAGACGGCTTCAGGCTCGGGCAGCGTCAGCAGATGCTGCAGTACCGCGGCGCAATCATCGGCGTGGATGCGATTGGTCCACTGCGGCGGCTTGAGCCGGCAGCGCGCCTGCCCGGTCCGCAGCGACCGGATCAGGTATTCGCGGCCGGGTCCGTAGATGCCGGAAAAGCGCACCACCAGCCCGTCGTGTTCGGCGGCCAGCGCTTCGGCCTCGAGCAGCGTGCGGCCGGAAAAGCCCTGCGGTTCGGTCGGCGAGTTTTCGTCGACCCATTCTCCCTCATCCTGGCCGTAGACGGCCGTGCTGGAAACGAAGATCAGCCGCCGTGCGCGGACTCGCTGCAAAAGATTACCCAGGCCGTCGAGGTAGGCGGCCCGATAGGCCTCCGGCGTGCGCTCGCCGGGGGTGGCCTGGTAGATGATCGCGTCCCAGTGCTCCGGGACCTGAGCTAGGGTCCCTGGTGCCAGCAGATCGGCGCCGATCGCACTGATGAAGTCGGGCAGCTGCCGGGCCTGACGACGCAGCCCGTGGACGCGCCAGTCAGATTCCTTGAGGCGGCCGCCCAGCCGAATGCCCAGATCCCCGCAGCCGGCGATCAGCAGCGATTTCATCCCTGGTTCAGGGCGGCGGCCGGCGGCGGGGAACCGCCCCCGCCGGCCATGCGCGGCGGCAGCATGCGCAGCCAGATCAGCCACACGACCAGGGCGTCGAGAATGATCAGCGCCTGCCACAGGTACAGGTGGAACCAGTTGAACCAGGTCATGTTCCACTGGCCCATGTAGAACAGGCTGATGATGCGGACCAGGTTGAGCGACTGGATCGCCACGAAGCCGATCGCAAAGCCGATCAGCTTGTGCTTGAGCGAGGCGGGGAAGGCGAAAATGGCGGCGAACAGGATGATCAGGGCCTCGACGCCGTTGCAGCCCGGCTCGATGCTGACCGCGAAGCCTGACTCCAGATCGCGGATCACCTTGCCGTAAGACTCCACCCCGGTATCGAACAGCTCGATGATGAACACGCTGATCGAAGCCAGCACGCTGGTGAAGGGCAGGATGACGTGCTCCTGAACCGGCTGCAGCACCTCGACGGTAAAGAGGGTCAGCAACAGGACCACGAACAGAATCGAAAATCTCAGCATTGAAAAGGACAGCGCCAGCCGGCACGCGCAAACCGGCCGCTATGGTAGCAAAAAGCCCGCCGGCTGCCGCCGACACGCGTGATAGCATGCGGGTTTGTTGTGTCACCCGGGTTCAGCCACGGACGTGCAGAATATCGTGCTGGTAGGTCCGATGGGTTCGGGCAAGACCACGATTGGCCGGGTGCTGGCGCCTCGTTTCGGGCTGGACTTCGTTGATCTGGATCTGGAAATCGAGCGCCGCTGCGGCGTAGCCGTCAGCCTGATCTTCGAAATCGAAGGCGAAGCCGGTTTCCGCGCCCGCGAGCACGCCATGCTCGAGGATGTGACGCGCGGTAGCGGCATCCTCCTGGCCACCGGCGGCGGCAGCGTGATCGATCCTGCCAACCGCGCCCTGTTGCGCGAGCGCGGGCTGGTGGTGTGGCTGCAGACCAGCGTGGATCAGCAGCTCAAGCGCCTGGCGCGGGACCAGCGACGGCCGCTGCTGCAGACGCCGGATAGGCGCCAGCGCCTGGAGCAGTTGGCCGCCGAGCGCGACCCGCTGTACCGGGAATGCGCCCATCTGACCGTGCGATCCGCCGACCTCAGCCCGCGGGCCATGGCGGCGCGGGTGGCGCGGCGCATTCGAGAGCATCTGGAAGAGACTGAACGGAAATGAAAGTCATCAAGGTCCGTCACGGCGGCGGAGAATACCCGGTTTACGTCGGCCAGGGCCTGCTCGGCACGGCGAGCGCCTGGGCGCGCCACTTGCGCGGTCGCGTGCTGGTGGTCAGTGACGAAACCGTCGCCGGGCTGTACCTGTCCCGCCTGGGCGGGGCCTTGGAAGGCATCCGGCACCACCAGGCAGCGATCCTGCCCGACGGTGAAGACCAGAAGACCCTGGCCAACTGGCAGCGCGTGATCGAGGCCCTGGTCGAATTGGGCGCACAGCGCGATGCGACCGTGCTGGCCCTGGGCGGCGGCGTGATCGGCGACATGGCCGGTTTCGCCGCCGCCTGCTACATGCGCGGTATCCGGGTGGTGCAGGTGCCGACCACCCTGCTGGCCCAGGTCGATGCGGCCGTCGGCGGCAAGACCGGCGTCAACCTGGCGGCCGGAAAGAACCTGGTCGGCGCCTTTCACGCACCGAGTGCGGTGGTGGTCGACGTGGACACGCTGGCCACGCTCGATGACCGCGAATATCGCGCCGGTCTGGCCGAAGTGGTCAAGTACGGGGCCATCCGTGACGCCGCCTTCTTCGCCTGGCTGGAGCAGGAGGCCGACGCCCTGGCTGCGCGGCTGCCGGATGCGCTGCTGGAGGCGGTCCAGCGCTCGGTCAGCAACAAGGCCGAGGTGGTGGCTGCCGACGAGCGTGAGGCCGGCGAGCGTGCACTGCTGAATTTCGGTCATACCTTTGGCCATGCGCTGGAAACGGCGACCGACTACCGCCGTTACCGCCATGGCGAAGCCGTTGCCATCGGAATGAGCCTGGCCGCGCGCCTGAGCGAACTGCTGAGCTTGACCATACCGGGCGTCGCCGCGCGCCTGGATGCGCTGTTGCAGCGCCTGGGACTGGAGACGCAACTGGCGCCCGGGCAGGACCGCGAGCAGTTGCTGAGCCTGATGCGGCTGGACAAGAAAAACCAGGCCGAGCAGATTCGCCTGGTATTGCTGGAGGGCATCGGCCGGGCCGTGGTTCGGCCCTGTGAGCCCGACGAGATTCGAGAGGTATTCAAGGAACCATGAACGAACGTCACGACAGCCTGTTTCTGCGCGCCCTCAGACGCGAAGACACCGAACGGACCCCGATCTGGATGATGCGCCAGGCCGGCCGCTACCTGCCCGAATACCGGGCCACCCGGGCGCGCGCCGGCAGTTTCCTCGACCTGGCCGGCAACCCCGAACTGGCCTGCGAGGTCACCCTGCAGCCGATCGATCGCTACGGCTTCGACGCTGCCATCCTGTTTTCCGACATCCTCATCCTGCCGCATGCCATGGGGCTGGGACTGGGATTTGCGGCGGGCGAAGGGCCCTACTTCGAGCGTCCGCTTGAAAGTCCGGCCGACATCGCCGCCTTGCCCATGCCGGATCCCAACGACGACACCGGCTACGTGATGGAGGCGGTGCGCCTGATTCGCTCAGGCCTGCCGGCCGCGACGCCCCTGATCGGTTTTGCCGGCAGCCCCTGGACCGTGGCCACCTACATGATCGAGGGCCGCAGCAGCAAGGATTTCGCCCTGGCCAAGAAGATGTTGCTGGCCGAGCCGGCGGCGGCGGGTCAGTTGATGAACCACCTGGCCGACGCCACGGCCGCCTACCTGATCGCCCAGGTCGAGGCCGGCGCCGACGCGCTGATGATTTTCGACTCCTGGGGCGGGGTGCTGTCGCCGCGCCTGTACCGCGAGTACTCCCTGGCCTCGCAGCAGCGCATCGTGGATCAGCTCAAAGCCAGTTGCCCGGACACGCCGCTCATCCTGTTCGGCAAGGGCTGCGGCCAGCACCTGGAGTTCCTCGCCGACACCGGCTGCCAGGGCCTGGGCGTGGACTGGACCATGGATTTGAGCGAAGCGCGCGCCCGCGTCGGCCACCGCGTCGCCCTGCAGGGCAACCTCGATCCGGCGGTGATGCTGACCACGCCGGAAATCGTCGCGACCGAGGCCCGGCGCGTGCTGGCCAGCTTTGGCGACGGCCCCGGCCACATCTTCAACCTGGGCCACGGCATCACGCCGGGGGTTGATCCGGAGAACGTGGCGGTGCTGGTCGAGACGGTGCGCGAGGCTAGTGCTCGGGGGCGCTAAAAAAGATTAAAAGCCTCTCGCAAAGGCGCCAAGACGCCAAGGGCGCAAAGGGCAAAGAGTTGAAGGCTAAAAGCGAAAGGAAAAAAGTGTTGAGGGTTTCACGCTAGAAAATATTGAGCGAGGGCTGGCCATCATCAAGGGCCCTTGGGGATTTCAGTACCGATGCTTGAAATGCAAAGGACGCAAAGGATTTGTTCTTCCTTTGCGCCCTTGGCGTCTTGGCGTCTTGGCGTCTTGGCG
>SKKM01000280.1 GCA_007121485.1 Wenzhouxiangella sp.
CGGACGCCGTGCTGGTCATCATCCCGGGGCGCGAGTCCGGCGAGCAGTTGATGTTCCTGCGCGAGAGCGACCCTGAGCGCGCGCGCTGGGACGGGCCGCGTCTCGGCCTGGACGGCGCCCGGGAGCAGCTGGGCATGGACGACGCCTTCCCGATTCACGATCTGGACGACATCCTGCCTGGCCTGATGGAGGGCTGCGAGCGCCTGTACCACCTGGTCGGCAAGGATCCGGTCTTCGACCAGCGGGTCTTGGGCTGGCGCAACCAGCTGAGAGCCCGATCCAAGGGCCAGAAGGGGCCGGGCGAGATCGTCTCGCTGGAACACCTGCTGCACGAGCAGCGCCTGGTCAAGTCCAGCGACGAGATGCGCTGCATGCGCCGGGCCGCGACGATTGCCGCAGGGGCGATGAACCGCGCCATGCGCAGCTGCCGGCCGGGCCTGAACGAGGCCGAGATCCAGGCCGAACTGGTCCATGAGTACCAGCGCCACGGCTGCCAGCCGGCCTACCAGCCAATCGTTGCCGGGGGCGCCAACGCGCTGATCCTGCACTACATCGCCAACGACCAGCCGCTGCCGGATTCCGGCCTGCTGCTGATCGATGCCGGCTGCGAGTATCACAACTACGCCGCCGATATCTCGCGCACGTTCCCGGTCTCTGGGCGCTTCAGCGCGGCGCAGCGCGATGTGTACGAGGTGGTGCTGGCCGCCCAGCAGGCCGCCATCGACCAGGTCCGCATCGGACGCCCGTTCGACGCCTTTCACGAGGCGGCCGTGCGCGCTCTGACGCAGGGCCTGATCGACCTGAATCTGCTCCAGGGCAGCGTCGACGACAACATCGAGGAGCAGAACTTCCGCCGCTTCTACATGCACAAGACCGGCCACTGGCTGGGGCTGGACGTGCACGATGTCGGCGACTACCGCATCGAGGGCGAGTCGCGGCTGCTCGAGCGCAACATGGTGGTCACGGTCGAGCCGGGCCTGTATATCGGCGCCGAAGACGACATTCCCGAGCCCCTGCGCAACATCGGCGTTCGCATCGAAGACGATATCCGCGTGACCAGCGGAGATCCGGAAAACCTGACCCGGGCGGTGCCGACCGCGGTCGACGACATCGAGGCCCTGATGCGCGGATGAGCGATTTCGACGTCATCTTCGCCGGCGGCGGCCTGGTCGGGGCCGCAGCGGCGGTGGGCCTGGCCCGCGCCGGGCGGCGCGTGGCCGTGATCGAGGCCGCCGAGCGCCAGGCCAATCACCAGCCCAGCTACGACGATCGCACCCTGGTCATCAACGCCGCCTCGCTGAACATCCTGAACGCCCTCGGCCTGCTGCCGGACCACCTGGCGCGCACGCCCGTCCGGCGCATCCGCATCACCCGCTCCGGCGGCTTCGGTCTGCTCGAACTGCGCGCCGCCGACTACCAGCGCGAACAGTTCGGCGCCGTCATCGTGGCCCGCGAGTTGGGAAATGTCCTTCTGGATGCCCTGCACGGCACGCCCGGCATCACCGAACTGTGCCCGGCCACGCTGGAAACCTTCACCATCGAGTCCGACCACGTCCGCGTGCGCCTGGGCGACGGCAACCGGGTCCGCACCCGCCTGCTAGTCGGCGCCGACGGCACCGGCTCCATGGTCCGGCAGATCGCCGGCCTGGCCTCGCATCACCACGACTACGGCCAGTCGGCCATGATCTTCAACGTGCGGCCCGGCCGTGCACCGGCCGACACCGCCTGGGAGCGTTTCACGCCGCAAGGCCCGCTGGCGCTGCTGCCCCAGCCCGAAGGCCGCCTGGGCGTGGTCTGGATCGACGCCAGCCCGGCCGTCGATCGCGCCATGAACTGGGATCACGACACCCTGATCGGCCATCTGAATCGTCGCTTCGGCCCCGCCCTGGGCGGGTTCTCCCGGCCCGGCAAACGTGCGCGCTATCCGCTGGTGCAGCAGCGCACGCCGCGGCCGGTAGGCGAGCGCGTGGCGGTCATCGGCAATGCCGCCAACAGCGTGCATCCGGTCTCGGCGCAAGGCTTCAACCTGGGACTGCGCGACGTCGCCGGCCTGATCGAGGTGCTGGAACGCCACGAAGACCCCGGCTGCGCGGAGGCGCTGTCGGTCTACGCCGAGCGTCGCCGGCCCGACCAGGAAGCCACGGTCCGCTATACCGACACGCTGGCGCGCGCATTCACCAATCCGTCGCTGCTGGCGCGGGCGGGCGCCGGTCTCGGCCTGGCCGCGCATGCGGTGGTGCCGGGCTTAAGCCGCCGCCTGGTCCAGGCGGCCATGGGCTTTCGCGAGCCGGTCAGCCGGCTGGCGCGCGGTCCGGCCTGATCGGCATGGCCTCGCTGGACTTCGATGTCATCGTGGTCGGCGGCGGCGTGGCCGGTGCGGCCTGCGCCGCCCTGCTGGCCGCGCAGAACCGCCGGGTCGCCGTGGTCGACGCCAGGCGCCCATCCTTCCAGGCGCCGGACGGCGACTACGACCCGCGGGTGGTCGCGATCAGCCCGGGCTCGCGCCGCGTGCTGCAGGCCACCGGCGGCTGGAACCGGGTCGATCCTGCGCGCCTGGCGCCCTACCAGCGCATGGAAGTGCATTCCGCCTCGCTGCAGGTCGCCTTCGCAGCCGTTGAACACGGTCTGGACGAACTCGGCTGGATCGCCGAAATCCCGGCGCTGCAGGCGGGGCTGTGGGAAGCGCTGGAGAATACCGAGCGCGTACAGCTGTTCGCCCCGGGCGTTTGGGAACGCGTCGAACTGGCCCGCAATCTGGTGCGGCTGCAGCTCGCCAACGGACCGCAGCTGCGCGCCGGCCTGGCCGTCGCCGCCGACGGCGCGCGCTCCAGGCTCCGCCAGCTGGCCGGCATCGAAGTGGATGAGTGGCACTACAACCAGAAAGCGCTGATCGGCCCGATCACGACCGAACGGGCGAACACCGGGCTGGCCTGGCAGCGCTTTACCGAGCACGGCCCGCTGGCCCTGCTGCCCCTGCCCGACGGCCGCTCGTCCATCGTCTGGTCGCAGCCCGCCGCGCGTTCGGACAGGCTGCGCGAACTCGCGCCCGAGGATTTCATCGCCGAGATCAACCGGCACCAGGATTCGCCGCTGGGAGACGTCACCGCGGTCGGCACCCTGCACACGCTGCCGCTGGTGCGCCGGCGCGCGCGTCGCCTGGTCCAGGACCGCCTGGTGCTGCTGGGAGACGCCGCCCGCTCGGTCCATCCGCTGGCCGGACAGGGCCTGAACCTGGGCCTGACGGACGCGGCCGCGCTGGCCGAGGTGCTGGAAGACTGGACCGGCGACGATCCCGCCCTGGCGCTGAAACGCTACCAGCGCTGGCGCCTGAGCCAGTCCACGCTGATCGGCGGCGGCATCCACGCCATCAACGAAGTGGTGCGCGCGCCGGCCGGACTGGGACGCCATGTGCTGGGCTTGAGCTTCGGCATTGCCGATCGGCTGTGGCCGCTGCGCGAGCGCTTCGTCGCCCAGGCCTGCGGCATCGACAGCGACAGTCCCAGGCTGGCTCGGACCGCGCCGACGCTATCGTCCCGAAAGGCAGGTGCAGCGGCCGCAGGCCGCTGACCACACGATCACCGGCACACAATCGCGGGCGAGTTGGCGGAAGCTTCTGCTAGCATATCGGCCTTGCCCGCCTCAGTTCGTGATTCCACCGTGGCCCATCCTTTCGTCAATATCGCCTCCGAGGCCGCGCGCAAGGCCGGCGGCCTGATGCGCAAGTACCGCGACCGGCTGGACAGCATTCCGGTCGAGCGCAAGGCCCGCCACGACTATGTCAGCGACGTCGACCGGGCCTGCGAGCAGATCGTCCGCGAACACATCCTGCGCCTGCACCGCGACCACGCCATCCTCGGCGAGGAAGGCGGGCAGACCGGCGACAGCGATCACCTGTGGTTGATCGACCCCCTGGACGGCACCAGCAACTACCTGCGCGGCATTCCGCACTATTCCGTCTCCATCGCGCTCAAGATCAAGGGCCGGATCGAGCACGGCGTGGTCTACGATCCGATCCGCGACGAGATGTTCACCGCCAGCCGCGGCGAGGGCGCCTTCCTGAACGACCAGCGCATCCGCGTCTCGGGCCGCAAGGACCTGGGCGGCGCGGTGCTGGCCACAGCATTCCCGTTTCGCACCCGGCGCCTGATGCCGGCCTACCAGGGCATGTTCGATGCCCTGTTCGACAAGATCGAGGACATCCGCCGCGCCGGCACGGCGTCACTGGACCTGGCCTACGTGGCCTGCGGCCGGCTGGACGGCTACTGGGAGCTGAACTTAAGTCCGTGGGACATCGCCGCCGGCGCCCTGCTGGTGCAGGAAGCCGGTGGCGTGGTCATGGACGTGGCCGGCGGCGAGCGCTGGCTGGAAAGCGGCCACATCATCGCCGCCCCCTTCAAGCTCGTTACCCCCATTCGCCACGCCATCGAGCCGCACCTGAGCGACGGCATCCGGGCCAAGCTGGGGCGTTCGGGCTGAGGAGTTGCGAAGAAAAGACTCTCGCCAAGACGCCAAGAACGCCAAGGAAAAGCAAGAAAACAAGGTTTGGGTGGGAGGTACCCCGATTTTCAAGATGTCTTGGGCATTAGGGCTCCGGGCTTGTCGGGCCCCATGCAGCTCTTCGACCAAAGTGATAAACGCGAAGCTCGCACGGCACCAAAAAAACTTTCTTTTCCTTGGCGCCCTTGGCGTCTTGGCGCCTTGGCGAGAGACTTTTCTCTACGCAGTCAACCTCAGGCAGTGCTGATCAGCCGTCGGGCCTTGAGGCCGCCGTGGCCGTCGGCTTCTCCGACGCCGATAAAGCCCTGCGGCCCGTAGACTCGCACCAGTCCGCTGGCGCGCTGATCCATGCCGGCAAGACGCTGGCCGGTCAGCAGACGCGCTGAGTAAGCTTCATCCAGCCGCAGCTCCGGCAGCGCGATCAACGCCTGGTCGGCCGGCTTGAGCAGGGCGCGGGCCTGTTCGCGGTCCATCTCGCGCAGCTGGTCCAGATCGACCGCATCGGCAACCTCGAAAGGCGCGCTGCGGATGCGGCGCAGGGCGCTCAGGTGCGCGCCGCAGCCCAGGGCCTCGCCCAGGTCGCGGGCCAGCGAGCGGACATAGGTGCCCTTGGAGCAGTGCACGCCCAGGCGCAGTCGTTCGCCGTCCCAGCCCAGCAGTTCCAGTTCGTGGATGGTGACGGAACGGGCCGGTCTTTCAACGCTTTCGCCGCGACGCGCCTTGCTGTAAAGGCGCTCGCCGCCCTGCTTGAGCGCCGAGTACATCGGCGGCACCTGCTGGATGGGGCCGCGCAGTGGCGCCAGCGCCCGCTCGATGCCGGTTTCGTCCAGATCAGGCACGGAACGGCGCTGAATGATCTCGCCCTCGGCGTCGTCGGTATCGGTCACCGCGCCCAGGCGAACTTCAGCCAG
>SKKM01000132.1 GCA_007121485.1 Wenzhouxiangella sp.
CGACCTCGACCACCACTTCCCGGATCAGCTCCTCCAGATCGACCCAGGCCGAGGTCGTGATTTCTCCGCCGACGATCACCGCACCGGTCTTGATGAAGGTCTCGCAGGCGACCCGTGCGTGTGGATCCTGGGCCAGGATGCCGTCGAGCACGGCATCCGAAATCTGGTCTGCCAGCTTGTCGGGATGGCCCTCGGACACCGATTCGGAGGTAAACAGGTAGCCGCTCATGGTCAATATATCTCTTGATCCGGATGGAAAGATATGCATTGTAGCCCAGCGACCGGGAAGCTGCACGCCGTTTCTTCACGCCGGCGGCCAAAGCTGGCCAGGGGGTATCATTCAAGCCCATGCCTGACATACCGCAGGGAACTGCGATCGGATGCCTGACTACCCGCTGGAAACGCTGATCGCCATCCTGTTCCACGCCATCCTGGCGCCGGCCACCGCCCTGCACGCACTGATGTACAAGCGCGACCCGCGCGCCGCATTTGGCTGGATCGCCGTGTGCATCCTGTTTCCCCTGGCCGGCCCGTTGCTGTACGTGCTGTTCGGCCTCAACCGGGCCAGGGGCCGGGCCCAGCGCCTGGGGCTGAGCGACCTGGGCTTCGCGCACGAACGCGGCACCGCCATCGAAGCACCGCAGCCGCTGCCGCCCGAGATCGTCGAGACGCATGGCGAACTGGCCCGGATCGGCCAGGCACTGAGCCGCCACTCCCTGGTACCGGGCAACCGGGTCCAGACCCTGGTCAACGGCGAGGAGGCCTACCCGGCCATGCTGGAATCCATCGCCGCGGCCGAACACCACATCCTGTTGAGCACCTACATCCTCGACCGCGATGACGCCGGCACCCGGTTCAAGCGGGCCCTGGCCGACGCAGCCGCGCGAGGCGTGGACGTGCGCGTGCTGATCGACGGCTTCGGCGACTGGTACTCGTGGCCACGCAGCAGCCGGAGCCTGCAGCGGGCCGGCATCAAAGTCGCCCGATTCCTGCCGCCGCGGCTGCTGCCGCCCAGCCTCGCCATCAACATGCGCAATCACCACAAGATCCTGGTGGTCGATGACCAGGTCGGCTATACCGGCGGCATGAACCTGGGTGATCGCCACCTGGTCGACAAGGCCGACAATCCCAGACCGACCGCGGACCTGCACTTTCGTCTCGAGGGGCCGGTCGTCGTCCAGCTGCGCCAGGAATTCCTGCGCATGTGGCATTTCACCACCGCCTCCGAAGACGTGCCGGCCGCGCGCCCGGTGGCGAGCACGGGAGATCTGCTGTGCCGAACCATCACCGACGGGCCAGACGAGGATCTCGACCGCCTGACCATGCTGCTGATTGCGGCCGTGGCCGAGGCCCGTCACTCGATCCGCATCATGACGCCGTACTTCCTGCCGCCGCGCGAGCTGGTTGCCGCCATCCAGGCCGCAGCCATACGCGGCGTCGACGTGCTCGTCGTGCTGCCGGAAAAGAACAACCTGCCCTACGTGCACTGGGCCACCCGCAACATGCTGTGGGAACTGCTCTTCCGGGGCGTGCGCGTGGTCTACCAGCCGCCGCCCTTCCACCACGGCAAGCTGTTCGTGGTCGACTGCGACTACACCCTGATCGGCAGCACCAACTGGGATCCGCGCAGCCTGCGATTGAACTTCGAGCTCCAGGTCGAGGTCTATGGCGCCGATTTTGCTCGCCCCCTGATCCAGCGCATCGACCAGGCAGCCGACGCGGGACGGCCCGTTACACTGAGCGAAGTCGATGGACGGCCCTTGCACGAGCGCCTGCGCGATTCGGCCTGCTGGCTGTTTTCACCGTATCTTTAAGGGACAATCCAACCATTCGAGGCGAGTCGACCGCATGGCCGATCAGCGTTTCATTCGCACTTATGCCGCACTCGAGCGGCACCGGCAGGAGATGCATGCCGCTGCCCGGCAGCGGCGCCGGCGCCTGGCCATCGTTGTCCTGTGCGGACTGTCCTCGACCGCCCTCGCCTACTGGGTGCTGCCGCCGCTGGCCCTGCTGGTCGCCGGGGTTGCAGTGCTGGCCGCGTTCTTCGCCAGCATCACCGGCTCGAGCTCGGTCCCCGCGGACCAGATGACCGGCGCCGAGGGCGAGGCCAAGGTGCTGCGCGCGCTGGGCGATCTGCCCGACGAGTTCACCCTGTTCAACCAGCTGCAGATTCCCGACGCCAGCCTGCCGAACGGTCGGCGCGAACTCGATTTCCTCGTCGTCGGGCCGGGCGGGCTGTTCGTCATCGAGGTCAAGAACTCGCGCGGCCTGATCTACGTGCGGCCGGAACAGGCGCACTGGCCGCTGGCGCACAAGGCCGGCTGCGGCGGGCGGCCGGGCTGGAACGCGATTGCCAATCCGCTCAACCAGGTCAGGGCGCAAGTGGCCGCGCTGGACCGCTGGCTGCTCGCCCACGGGCAGACCGCCCCGATCCACCCGCTGCTGTGCTTCGCCCGCTCCGATGTCGCACTGCAGGACCGGGAGACTTCGCCGATCCCGGTGCTCACCGTACCCGAGCTGGTCGAACACCTGGGTGGTGCGGTCCGGCAGGGCGGCGGGAGGCAGTCAGGTACGCTGGTCAGGCTGCTGTCGCAGCAGTGTTCCGGCGGCGTGCCCGCTTTGGCCTGAAGGCCGGCCGACGTGCGCAGGTTCACATATTGACGATTTAGATTCTGGAAAACTCGAAAAAGGGTCTTGGTAAACTTCGCCGCCATGCGCGACACGATCTTCCTCATCGTCCTGCTTGCCCTGTTGTGGCTCGCGATCTCCGGCATCTACAAGCCGGCCATCCTGCTGTTGGGACTGGCCAGCCTGGTGCTGGTGACCTGGGTGGTGATCCGCATGAAGATCATCGGCGAAGAGCACAACCCCACCGTGTTCGCCTGGCGCCTGCCGCGCTTCTGGCTCTGGGCGCTGCGCGAAATCGTGATTTCCAACATCCACGTGGCCCGGCTGGTGTTTCGTCCCGAGCAGATCAGCCCGCGCATCGTTTACCAGAATGTGCACTTCCAGCGGCCGCTGGGCAAGGTCATCTATGGCAATACCTGCACCCTGACCCCGGGGACGGTGACGGTACAGCTGACCAAGTCAGGCACCGTCATTCACGCCCTGGACGCGAAGTCGGCCGACTCGCTGGCGGAGCTGGAGCGCCGGGTGCACTGGCTGGAAGGCGAGACCGATGAGGTCGCGGCCAAGGACGCAGGGGAGGAACGGCGATGATGACGACGGTACTGGTGCTGACCACCCTGGCCGTGTTCGCCACCATGGGCCTGGCGCTGGTGCGCGCGCTGAAAGGTCCGTCCATCTACGACCGCATCCTGGCGGTCAACGTGTTCGGCACCAAGACGGTGCTCATCGTCGCCTTGATCACCTTCATCACCGGCCACTTCGATCTGATCGACATTGCCCTGGTCTACGCCCTGATCAACTTCATCGCCATCGCCACGGTGCTCAAACTGGTCAAGACGCGCAACCTGGCCAGCGCCACACCGGACGACACCGGCGATGCTTGAAGCCATCATCAACATCCTGTCCTGGCTGCTGCTGCTGGCCGGCGGCGCCTTCGGCATCATCGGCGGCATCGGCCTGCTGAGATTCCCCGATTTCTACTCGCGCATGCATGCCGCCGGCCTGACTGAAACGCTGTGCGCCATCTGCATCATCTTCGGCCTGGTCCTGCAGGCGGGCATCAGCCTGCTGACCCTGAAGCTGTTGCTGATCCTGCTGTTCCTGCTGTTCACCGCGCCGACCGCCACCCATGCCGTGGCGCGCGCGGCCATGATCGACGAGGTCGAACCGGTGCTGTCGGAAGACTCCCCGCGCCTGGTCGACTACGAGGATCGGCCATGATCGAGAACGTGATCGACGTCGTCCTGCTGGTGTTCCTGGTGATTCTCGCCGTCACCATCGTGCGCATCCGCGACCTGTTCGCCGCCGGGATGATCTTCGCCATCTACTCGCTGCTGTCCTCGGCCCTGTTCGCCGTGCTCGATGCCGGTGACGTGGCGCTGACCGAAGCCGCCGTCGGCGCCGGCATCAGCACCCTGCTGGTGCTGGCCTGCCTGGCCCTGGTGCGGCGCTACGAGCATCCGACCGGCGGGCACAACCTGATCGCCCTGATCGTGGTGCTGATCACCGGCGCGCTGCTGGTCTACGCGACCCTGGACCTGCCCGAGTTCGGCGCCGCCGACAATCCGGCCCAGGTCCATGTCGGTCCGTTCTACATTGAGAACACCTACCCCGACATGGGCATTCCGAACATGGTGGCCGCGGTTCTTGCCAGCTACCGCTCCATCGACACCATGGGTGAAGTGTTCGTGGTGCTGGCCGCCGCGCTGGCCGTGTACGCGCTGCTGTCGGTCCGGCCGCACAAGAGTATGCCGGGGGTGCGACGGCGTCCGCCCAATCGTCTGAAATCGAAGCGGAAGCCGGAGTCGACGCCCGAGAATGCAGGGAAGGAGCAGGCGCCATGATGGACAACAGCATTCTGCGCGTCGTCGCCCGCTTCATCATCCCCTACATCCTGCTGGTGGGCCTGTACGTGCAGTTCCACGGCGAGTACATGCCCGGCGGCGGCTTCCAGGCGGGCATCGTCTTTGCCGCCGGCTGGATTCTCTACGTATTGATCTACGGTCTGGACCGCGGGCTGGAAGTCATACCACTCGAGGTCATGTACCGGCTATGCGCCGGCGGTGCCCTGCTCTACGCGTTCACCGGGCTGGTCGGCGTGCTGCTCGGCGGCAAATATCTCGAGTTCGCCGTGTTTTTCGAAAGCAGGCATGCCGCCCACCAGACCGGCATCATCATCGTCGAGTTCGGCGTCGGCCTGACCGTGGCCACGGTGGCCATGCTGCTGTTCACGATGTTCACCCGCCGGCGCGCCGAGTGGGATGAGGCCCTGGAGCAGGAAGACGTCGACCCGGAGGTCGATGGAGACGAGGAAGCACCGTCATGACGCTGCTCGGCATCTCCCATTACTGGTTCGTCATCGTGCTGATGATGCTGGGCTTTTACTGCGTCATCGCGCGCGGCAACATGATCAAGAAGATCATGGGGCTGAACCTGTTCCAGACCTCCGTGTTCATCCTGTTCGTCGCCGCCGGCAAGGTCATCGACGGCTCCACGCCGATCCTGCGCGACGGCGTGGAGGTCTACGCCAACCCCCTGCCGCACGTCATCGTGCTGACCGCCATCGTGGTCGGGGTGGCCATCACCGCCGTCGGTCTGGCCTTGGCCGTTCGCATCCAGGAAGCCTACGGCACCATCGAGGACGACCACCTGGGTGACGATGTCGACGGCGACGACGATTAAGCGGACCGCGCCATGAACATGACGCTGATCGATCTGCTGCCCTTCATCGTGCTCACCCCGCTGATCGCATCGGGGA
>SKKM01000100.1 GCA_007121485.1 Wenzhouxiangella sp.
CCCTGAGGCCGCGATCGCTCATGGCAAACACACCGAGCTCGTTGGCCGCGCCGAAGCGGTTCTTGACCGCCCGGATCAGGCGGTAACGGCTGCCGGAATCGGACTCGAAATACAGCACCGCGTCGACCATGTGTTCCAGCACGCGGGGGCCGGCCAGCGCGCCCTCCTTGGTGACATGCCCGACCAGCACCACGGCGCAGCCGGTCTGCTTGGCAAACTGGACCAGGCGCCCGGCGCATTCGCGCACCTGGGCGACCGCTCCGGGCGCCGACTGCAGGGCCTCGGTCCACAAGGTCTGGATCGAGTCGACCACCATGAAGGCCGGACGGCGTTCGGCGGCCGTGGCCAGGACCACTTCCAGGCTGGTTTCGGTCAGGCACTGCAGGCGCCCCGGGTCCAGGCCGAGCCGGCGAGCGCGCATGGCGACCTGGGCGGCTGACTCCTCGCCGGTCACGTAAAGGCTGCCGCTGTCCGCCGCCAGGGCGTCCTGCACCTGCAGCAGCAGGGTCGACTTGCCGATACCGGGGTCACCACCCAGCAAGACCACCGAGCCCGGCACCAGCCCGCCGCCGAGGACGCGGTCGAGCTCGCTCAGGCCTGAGGCCAGGCGCTGGGAAGCGTCTTCGGAACGAACCTCGGACAGCGTCACCACCGCGGCCGAAGCGGTACCGGTCCAGTTGCCGCGGCCCTTGGGTCCCTTGGCGGCGCCGGCCGCCGGCAGCGCTTCTTCCAGGGAATTCCAGGCGTTGCAGTCCGGACACTGGCCCGACCACTTGGGGAAGCTGGCGCCGCATTCGCGGCAGCTGTAGATGGACTTGACCTTGGCCATTTGAGCTATTGTAAGGAGATGATTCGTGAAGAGCAGCCGGTCATCGGCGAATCACCCGCCTTCCTCGAGGTGCTGGACCAGGTATCGCGCGCGGCCGGCCTGGATCGACCGGTTCTGATCGTCGGCGAACGCGGCACCGGCAAGGAGCTGGTGGCCGAACGCCTGCACTATCTCTCGGCGCGCTGGGACCAGCCCCTGGTCAAGCTCAACTGCGCCGCGATCAGCGAATCCCTGCTCGAGTCCGAGCTGTTCGGCCACGAAGCCGGCGCCTTCACCGACGCCACCCAGCGCCGCCTGGGCCGCTTCGAGATCGCCCACCAGGGCAGCCTGTTTCTGGACGAACTGGCGACCACGCCGCTGACCGTGCAGGAAAAGATCCTTCGCATCATCGAGTACGGCCAGTTCGAACGCCTGGGCTCCTCGCGCACCGTCTCGGTCGACGTGCGCCTGATCGGGGCGGCCAACGTCGACCTGCCCGAGCTGGCCGAACAAGGCCGTTTTCGCGCCGATCTGCTTGATCGGCTGGCCTTTGACGTCATCACCCTGCCCCCGCTGCGCGCCCGGCCCGAGGACATCCTGCCCCTGGCCGAACACTTCGCCATGCGCATGAGCCGGGAACTGGGGCACGAGCTGTTCGCCGGGTTCGGCCGGCCGGTGGTCGAGCAGATGCTCAGGTATCGCTGGCCGGGCAATGTGCGCGAACTGAAGAACGTGGTCGAGCGCGCCGTCTACCGCCACGACGATCCCGAGGAACCCATTCGCCAGCTCATCCTGGATCCCTTCCACTCACCGTGGCGGCCCGTTTCCGGCGGCGAGGAGAACCATCGCTCCACGCTGCCCGACCCGGCCCGGGAAACCCTGGACTTGAGGGCCTGGCTCAACGAGCAGGAAAAGAGTCTGGTCGAACGCGCGCTGGAGACCTGCCAGGGCCACCAGGCCCGGGCCGCCGAGCGCCTGTGCCTGAGCTACGACCAGCTGCGCGGCATCCTGCGCAAGCACGGCCTGTCCGGGCGCTGAGGAAGCTCTGTTCGGCTATGCGCGGCGGCTGCGCGTCGGTACGGCCCAGAACAACAGGGCAATCAGCATCAGTCCGCCACCGACGGTGAGGCCGAAATACGCCCGGCGATCGGGACCGGGCCACAGCACGGCCCGATGCGGCCGGTCCGGATCATGGTGGACCACGACCGGGCCGCCGGGGACGTATTGCCGCAGTTCGTCATCGGCCTGGATGCGGGTGCGGCCGCCGATCTGGCGGCTGAAGGCGAGGCGGTCACTCTCAAACTCCCGACCGTCGACCTGGTAGCGGTAGCGCACGCGGATCATCCAGCTTCTGCCGGTCTGGCTGCCGGCGATCTGGCCGGACTCGGCATCGATCACCTCGCCGACGACGGTGGGCCACTGCAGGCTTTGCTGCCCAACCAGCAGCAGGCGCGCGCGATCCTGAACCAGTCCAATGGCCAGAGCGAAGATGATGACCGCGGCAATCCGCCGCGCCCTTTTCTGGCCGATTCGTTCCATTTCAGCGCCCTGTGCCTTGGGCCTTCCGTGTTCTTTTTTCCACGGTCCTGAGTCTCACTGTCGACCTCCCGCCTCGTTGTCACGCATCACCCGCAACACGTTACCACCCCACAGCGCCCTGATCTCGTCTTCGCTGTAACCGCGCCGCATCAGCTCCCAGGTCACGTTGACCGTCTCGGTCGCATCGTCCCAGTCCTCGACGCCGCCACCGCCGTCGAAATCCGAGGCGATGCCGACATGCTCGATGCCGATCAGGTCTACCGCGTAATCGATGTGGTCGACAAACTGCGCCAGGGTGACATCGGGATGGCGGCGCCGCAGTTCGGCCAGTTCGCGCACGTAGCTGGCGCGGTCTTCGCTGCTGGCCTCGCCCCATCCGCGCGGCAGGTACTGCTCGCGCAGACGCGCCTGCCCGGCCTCGACCGCCGGGTACAGTTCAGCCACGTAGCTGCGGAAAGCCACCATCTGCGCCACCCCGTTGTTGTCGCGGATCGCCTTCAACTGTTCATCGTCGAGGTTGCGCAGATTCTCGTGCACACCCATGGCGCCGGAATGCGAGGCAATCACCGGCAGCCGCGACAACTCCACCGCCTCCAGCATGCTGCGACGACCGACATGGGACACGTCAACCAGGATGCCGTGATCGTTCAAGGCCAGGACCAGCTCACGGCCCAGGTCGCTCAGTCCCGGGTCCTCGTCGGCGTCGCCGAGATCCGGCCGCGGATTGGAGCTGCCGGCGAACTGGTTGTGACCGAAGTGGGTCAGGCCGACATAGCGCAACCCGCGCTCGGCCCACATGGGGATGTCGTCGACGCTGGCGCCCAGCGGGAAGCCGTTCTCCATCCCCAGCAGGGCGACCAGCCGTCCGGAGGCGTGTATTTCCTCCACCTCGTCAGCCGTGCGCGCCAGGCCGATCTGGGCAGGGTA
Source organism: Wenzhouxiangella sp. (assembly GCA_007121485.1). Lineage (GTDB taxonomy): Bacteria > Pseudomonadota > Gammaproteobacteria > Xanthomonadales > Wenzhouxiangellaceae > Wenzhouxiangella. The sequence continues at coordinate 3,275 of SKKM01000100.1, forward strand.
GGCCCGCACCATGCGCTTGATCGCCCGGTACATCTCTTCGGCCCTGTGCCGGGCCTGGTCGAAACCGTCCGCATCGAGGGCACCCTGGCCGACGTAGACGATGAAGAAGGCGGCGTCGAGTCCTCCGGCGCGCATCTTGGGAAGGTCCACCTGGGCATGGGTGAAACCGCCGGGATCGAGCTGGGCGGTGGCAAAGCCCTCGCCGATATCGACGTGCGTATCCAGGGTCAGAATGCGCGAATGCAGTGCCCAGGCTTCCGCCTCGGAGACCTCGATCGCCTGACGTTCGGCGTGCGCGCAGGAAAACACCAGCGCCAGGGCAAGCGCTGGTGCGATGAACTGGAAGCGGCTCATGCTGGATTCCCGATGATCATGAGCGCCGCATTATAGGCAGACCGCATGAAACGTCGCCGCGTCGGCCCATTCGGCAAGCCGTGACCCGGACGGTCTACCCGAGTAATGAACGGCCATCCGTCACCAGGCTTGCCGCGGTCGATGGCCTCGGGCATGATGGCGAGCACGGCGAGCCGTGGTCGAACATCGTGATCCGTTGGTTCTATTGGGCAACCTGGGAGAAAAGGCATGAAAGGCAATCGCATTCTTTGCGACCGGAGCGGACACGACGACCCGGCAGCGGCAAGCAAGAGCCGCGCAAGAATCAGCGCGCGGCACCTGGCCGCATGGCTGCTCTGCACCGCGCTGGCCGGCCTGCCGGCCTGGGCCGACAACGAGCCCCTGCTGCGCCTGGAGCCCGCTCCGGGACACGCGGGTCAGCGGCTGCCGCTGGCGCACCCGGCCACGATCTCCGCCGACGAGCTGGCCAGGGCACTGGGCGTCCTCGATTTCGTCGAGCGCGGCCTGCTGGGACGCAGCAGCCGTAACCCGGTGTTCGGCAGCGACGAAGTCGCCGTCCTGTCCCCACTGCTGGCCGAAGCGCTGGGCCGCGCGGAAGCTTCCGAACAGGTCAGGTTCGCCTCGTTCAGCCGCCGCGGCGGCACGCTCAGCCAGCTCCTGAAAACCGAAGCGGTCAGCTTCATCGACGGCGAGGGCCTGCTGAATGTGGCTTTTGTCGGGATTCATGAATTCGCCGGGGCAGACGTGGACTTCTTTGACTTCCTCGCCCTGAGCGACCGCGATCCGCTCGTGATCGACCGCAGCCTGCTGCGCCTGGCTGACGACACCCCGGGCTGGACCGTGCGCGAGGATCGGCCGCTATGGACCCGGCACGATCCAACCACGCCGCTGCCCGCCGACCCGACCCCCGCGCCGACCGCTGGTCCGGCTGCCCCCGAACCCGTCGCTCCGCCAGCTGCCGCCGAGGCAGATGAAAGCACTCCAGCCATCGCTGCGCCGCCCGCCGCACCCGGGACCCTGGAAGCCGAGATCAGGCAGCGCCTGGAATTCCTCAAGCGGCTGTATGAAGATGGCCTGATCACTGAGGAAGAGTACGAGGGGCAGCGGCGCGAGGCCTTGCGCAGGCTGGAATGAGCACTGCCCGACCCAGCCGATGCCCACGCCAGTCCCGCTGAGAGATGTCTGAATCCGGTACTGGCTCAGCGCAGGAGTACACACGCCGCCAGTTGATCGGCCTGATCGGCGGGCCGCTCGCCTTCGTCGTCATGCTGGTACTGCCGGCCCCGGAAGGCATGTCGGACGCCGCCTGGGCCACGGCCGCGGTCGGCGCGCTGATGGCCACCTGGTGGATCAGCGAAGCCATCCCCATACCGGCCACCGCCCTGCTGCCGCTGCCGCTGTTTCCGATTCTCGGCATCGGCAGCATCGCGCAGGCCGCGACCCCCTTCGCCAACCCGCTGATCTTCCTGTTCATGGGCGGCTTCATGATCGCCATCGCCATGCAGCGCTGGAACCTCCATCGACGCATTGCGCTGGGCATCATCGTCCGTGTCGGAACGCGTCCCGGGGCCATCATCTTCGGCTTCATGCTGGCCTCGGCATTCCTGAGCATGTGGGTCAGCAACACGGCGACGGCGCTGATGATGCTGCCGATCGCGATGTCGGTGGTCGGTTTGAGCAAGAAACTGCCGCAAACGACCGAGCAGGAAAAGCGCGA
>SKKM01000140.1 GCA_007121485.1 Wenzhouxiangella sp.
ACGAGTCTGATTCTGCGCCAACCAACAAAGGGCGTGCAGGCACGGAAAAAAGGAAATTTTCCTGCAAGCCCGGTTGTCGAAGTTGCGTCGATTGACAGTCGAGGGCGCCTTACGCGACATTGGGGCCGGACTCCTGCGGTTGCAGTCAGTTAGCGCACCAGCCTAAGGCAGTCTTGTACGCGGACAGGCTTTGGATGCGAACGGTTCTCATAATTGCCTACCTTGCCCTGATTTCCCTGGGCGCGATCTTTCTCCGAGAGTCGGACGGGCCGTTCGGGCTGGCGACGTTGTTTCTGGTTCTGGCCCTGCCGGCCGGGATTTTCTCTGCCTATTTGGCCACTCTGCGCCGAATCCACTGGCTGACCCTGTGGTCCGCCGACTCCCTGGCTGTCCGTTGGCTCTCCGGGTCGTGGCTGCGCCTGCTTATCGCGCTGTTGCTGGCTTTTCTGGCGGCGGGGCTGCTGTCGGTGCGGTTGTCCGTAGCCGGCTGGCTGGATCTTTCGTTGATCGCAATCTGTATCTCGGTTGTTCTTGTTCTCAGGTTTTTTCTGAGTGCCTGGCTTCTGGGCCAACTCAACCCGATCTATCGTCACGGGCATTCGCTCTTCCTGATCGCGATTCTTTCTGCGGTCCTGATGAGTGTCCTGGATCCGCCGGCGCGACTCGCCTTGGGTGGCTTTCCAGGCTATGCGACGGTGCAGGATGCGATAAATGCCCTGCGCGCAGGATCAAACTGGCTCGGGACGAGCGCGCTTGCTGAGTGGGCATGGAGTATTGGCAGCTACTGGGCCGGGCTTGAGCGGTTTTTGCTTGGGCGCCTGTTGATGGATCCAGGCTGGTCCAGTTGGCTGGGGCTGCTGGCAGCTGCCGCGCTCAAGTTCCCGCTGTATCTCGCTGTCAGTTTCAGCGTTTGTGCCTTCATGCTGCCCAGGCGCGAGTACCGGCGAATGCTGCAACCGAGCACGTCGGAAGAAGCCGTCCAGGGCCCTACAGTTGCCGGAATCGCGCTGACCAGCGCAACGGTAACCATCGCCATTCTGTTCATCTACTTTCCCTTGATTGCCGTTATCGAGGGTGCGCTTAAGGATCGGAGCGAAGAACTCAAGCCCGAGTTGGTCCTTGCGCGGGCGGTCGAAATGATTGGAGGTCAGCCGCACGCAGTCGGAACCATGGACCGCATCGCCGAAGAAGCGGCATCGCAGCTGCAGGCTCAGGCTGAGCTTCTAGGCCCCATCGATGCAGCTCTGAGCGCAGGCTTTTCCCAGATGCGAGACAGCGTCGAGGTCTATCTGGACTGGTATTACAGTCTGCCCGGTGAGTGGAGTCGAGTTGCGATGCTGCTGACGGGAAACATTGAAAGCTTGCTGACCGACAGGCTGTCTGCGTCACTGAGCGCTGGAGAGCCTTTTGCCGCTTTCGAAAAAGAATTCGCCGCCGCCCTTGAGCAGCATGCCGAGCGGTTGGAAACCTTCCGCGCCTCCGCCACCGCGATTCTGGATACGAGCCGAATTCAGTTGGCGGAAGGCGAGGAAGTCGATGTGGTCGCCCGGGTGGAACGCGATGCGTTGTTGACGCTGCCCTCCCATTCAGGCCTGACGACCATAGAGCAGCGCTTGGGCGTTACCGCGGCAACCACCGGAATCTCCGGAGTGATCGCCGCCGCTGCGACGCGACAGATCCTTTTGAGGGCGGCGACGAGGGGGACGATACGGAGCGCGGCACAGGCGCTGGTTCGTCTTGCCACGATCAGGGCGGGCTCGGCCGGCGGGGGCGGGGCCCTGGGTGCCTTGATTGGGGGTGGGGTTGGCTCCGTGGTCCCGGGTATCGGGACTGCGATTGGTGCTGCTATCGGCGGTGCCATCGGAGGATTGGTGGTGGGGTTCGGCGCCGAATTCCTGATTCTCAAGCTGGAAGAGCTGTGGGCTCGGGACCGGCACCGGCAAGAGCTGATTGCCGCCATTGATGAGGCCGAAGCGACACTGCGTGAGCGGTTCGGGTTGGCCGAGTAGCAGGTCGAGTCGTTTGTGCCGGACCGATCTGGAAAATCACGGTGCGGGTAATACGGTCGCCTGATCGGTGCCTGCATCGGTCCATTACAAGTCTGTTGGGGACACCCGCGCCGTTGGCGCAGCCATGATCCGCTACCATCGGGTCTGGTCCATTTCCCATCAAGAGCGATGATCAAGCTGAACCTGTCCGCCCCCGTGCTGGCCCTGGGCATCATTGTGGCTACCCAGGCACTCGCCCTGCAGCCCATCGAGTTCAACGAGGATGAACTGGTCATCCAGGCGGTACAGGGCGAGATCGCGCCGCCGGCCATCCGGGAGAGCATTTACCGCGTCCATGCCGACGGCGAGGTGGTTTTGCTGCCCGGCACCGGCTCGATCACCTACAACTTTCGCACCGGCGACAGCGCCGTGCGCATGGCCGGCAATCACGTCGAGCCGGCGGTCAGCCTGTACAACCTTGGTCGCGACGGCAGTCGGACCGGCAACGACAATCGGGCGCTGAATGCGCTGAGCATGATCGGCAACGAGGTCCGGATTCTCAGCGGTGCCGCGGCCGGAGCATCCGGCTGGGTGGTTGGCAAGCACGGCGGGGTCGAGCACGTGATGGTCGATTTCGACCCCGATGTTTACTACGATCTTGCCATCGGGAACCTGATGCAGATCCGCACCGTCGGTGCCGGGATGCGTCTGACCAATGTCGAGGGCGTGCGGGTGTTCAACAGCAGCCCGGCACTGATCGAGGCACTCAACCGCAACGGCGCGGGCATTACCGAGGACGGCAAGCTGCGCATTGGCGTGACCCACAGGATTCCCGCCAAGATCATGGGCTCCGGCCTGGGCCGGGATCACGTGTTCACCGGCGATTACGACATCCAGATGTTCGACGAGGAAGTCAACGAGCGCTACAACCTGCACACCCTGCGCTTCGGCGATATCGTGGCGATCATGGATGCCGACCATTCCTACGGTCGGATCTGGCTGGGTGGCGCTGTCTCGATTGGCATCGTCTCACATGGCCGTAGCGATTCAGCTGGCCACGGGCCCGGGGTGACCACCCTGTTTACCTCGCGTGAGGGCAGGATCGAGCCGGTGATCGATGCCGACGCCAACCTGAAGAACCTGCTGGGTATACCCTGAGGCACGACAACTGTCGGAAGGCGACCGGCAAGTCCTGTCCTTTTGGCACAGCCAGAGACACAGGCTTGTCGCCTGAGAAGCCTCAGTGGACTCGATCTCCAAGTAATGCCGCCCGCGGGAACGACAGCTCCAGGCCGCGGATTACCCCGCTGCGCCGAAACAGCTCGGCACTGGCTTCCGCGGACAATTCGGTCCGGGCGCTCGAATGCCGGCTGCCGTCGCGGTCGATGATCGTCAGGGTCGCGGCCCGGCTGTCGTCCAGGCGGTAGAGGATCGGGACCTGGCACCAGGTGAAGGCCAGTGAGTCGGCGGGCAGCTCGATCTCCTGCCATCGCCCGTCAACATCCAGGTAACGGAAGCGGCCGGGCTCGGCCAGGAACTCGCGCACGCGCAGCAGGGCCGGCTCGAAGCGGGCGATGCCGTTCTCCACGCGCACGCCTAGTTCGCCGAAGCGGGTCAGGATTTCTTCCTTGACCTGGCCGGTCATGCCGGGCTGCTGCGCGCCGGCATGAGCCGGCGTGTGCGAGTAGGGGTCGGTGGGGAAGGCGCCGTATTCGGACGGGGTCTTGTTGAAGCCCAGGCCTTCGCGAACGCGATAGTAGAGCTGGCCCAGGCGCTCGGCGGCGGACGCCTCGCCCCGGTCCAGCGCGGTGAGGAAGTTCTCCTGCACGGCCAGCAGCAGCTTGGCCACCATGTGCCAATAGATCGAGCCCAGGCCCTCGAACCCGAACATGGTCCCGGAGCGGCCGGTGAAGGCCTTGTGCTGGAAGACCTGTTCGTACAGGTCCGCCAGCGCTCGTCGCGCGTCTTCGGCCTCATTGCCGTATTCCTCGACCAGGCGGTCGATCTGCGCGTGCAGGTCGGCGACGTTGCGGAACTCGGCGCTGAAGCGCAGCTGGCCGTCGGCGTCGCGCAGCACGATGCGTTCGTCGCCACGCGACAGCATGTAATCGATGAAGGGCAGGGCAGAAGCCTGTTCCTCGCTGATCCGGTTCTTCTCCAGGAAGGACGGCAGGGCGCGGTCCGGGTACAGCATGAAGCTGTGCTGATCCGGCCGGTAGACGTCGCTTCTGAACAAGACCTCGAGGATCTCGATCGCGGCGTCCGGCGCGATGGCGCCGGAGCTGAGCACGGCGACCTGGCCCTCCAGCATGGGGTACAGGTGCTCGATCTCGACTTTGTCTTCCAGCAGGTGCAGCAGGTTGTAGGCGTGGTACAGGCCATCGTCGCGCCGGTTGCTGGCGATGCTGTGGTCGATGATGCCCAGCGCGTCCGCCAGCAGTTGCCGGATTCCTTCGGCGGGCTGCTCCACCTTGCCGGAATAGCCATCGCGGTTGTAGACGGCCGCGCGGTAGCGGCTGGCGGCCTGCCCGAGTTCCGACAGCGCCTGGTAACGGGATTCGGCATCAAGGCGATCGGGTCTCTGTTTCCGGCGCAGTCTTGAAAGGGCTTCAGCGGTCTCTATCAGCCACTGATTGACCTCGGTCGACAGACTGAACGCATCGTCTTCTTCGGCGATCAGGTCGGCCAGAAACGCGATGTAGCGCCGCATGTAATAGAGCGTGACCATGGACAGCCCGTGGCCGACCAGCGCGTTGTTCGCGTCGTTCCACTCCGGACGCTGGGTATTGAGCCAGATGCCGCCGTCGACCACCAGGTTGCCGAGCTTGGCCAGCAGGGGCACCAGGAGCTTCTCGAGCAGGTTGACCTGGTAGACCTGCTGATTGTCGTCCAGCACCAGCTTGCCGTCGGCGCCGATGTCGGCCACGCGCTGCTCGATCGCTCGTGCCAGGTCTTCGTCGTAGAGCACCGTGTTCTTGGGATCGTTCAGCAAGTCCTCGAACGGCTTGATGCGGTAGGGCACGTTGGCGTAGCTGAACAGTTCTTCGCGCAGCAGGCTGTGCAGTCTTGCCGGGTGGAGATGGCCGGAGAGTTCCAGCAGCTTCTGCAGGTAGATGATCTGGTGGTCGCCCCAGTAGCCGATGTAGCTCCAGGGATCCTCGGGGTCCTCGACTTCCCAGTCGATGCCTTCCTTCATGATCCGGTACGGGTTGTAGCCGTCCATGGTCGAGGCGTTGACGAACTTGGCGATCATGTTCTCGATGAACGCCGGAAAGCTGAAGGCCAGGGCTTCCCAGTTCTGGAAGATGTCGCGCCAGTTGCCGGCGTAGCTGAGCAG
>SKKM01000216.1 GCA_007121485.1 Wenzhouxiangella sp.
CATGGTCGATTTTTGTATTTCCGCGGTCAAATCTGGCACTGGCTTTCACGACATCACCGACGTCTGCCAGATGAGCGCCTGTAACTTTCTCGAAAAGTGCAAAATTCGACCATGCTCCCTGACCCCTAGCCCCTAGCCCCTGACCCCTCAAAACAGTGAAAAAATCCGACTTCGAATTTGATCTGCCGGAGCACTTGATCGCCCAGCACCCCTTGCCTGAGCGCTCGGCCAGTCGTTTGCTGACGCTGGCTCGCGCCGACGGCACGCTGGGCGACCGGCGCTTCGCCGAGCTGCCGGAGTTGCTGCGGCCCGACGATCTGCTGGTGTTCAACAACACCCGGGTCATCCCGGCACGGCTCTGGGCGACCAAGGCCAGCGGCGGGAGGGTCGAGATCATGCTCGAGCGCCTGGTCGATGAACGCGCGGCAGTGGTGCAGCTGCGCGCCAACCGCAAGCCGATGGTGGGGTCGGAGCTGCTGGTCGAGGACGGCAGCCGCCTGCGGGTGGTTGGCCGAGAGGGTGAGTTCTGGCGCCTGGAGACGCTGGCCGGGCGCCACTGGCCGGAACTGCTCGAGGCGGTCGGTCACATGCCCTTGCCGCCGTATATCGAGCGCGCCGACGAGCCGGCCGATCGCGAGCGCTACCAGACCGTCTACGGCCGGGTGCCGGGCGCGGTGGCCGCGCCCACCGCCGGCCTGCATTTCGACCCGCCGCTGCTGGCGCGCATCGACGCGCTCGGGGTGCGGCGGGCTTACTGCACCCTGCACGTCGGCGCCGGAACCTTCCAGCCGGTGCGGGCCGAAAACATCACCGATCACGTCATGCACGCCGAGTGGCTGCAGGTCGACCAGGCCCTGGTCGATGCGGTGGCCGAGACCCGCCGCCGCGGCGGCCGTGTCATCGCCGTCGGTACCACCGCCGTGCGCTCGCTGGAAACCGCCGCCGCATCGGGCCAACTCCAGCCCTACACCGGCGACAGCCGGCTGTTCATCTATCCCGGCTACGAATTCCGCGTGATCGACGCCCTGATCACCAACTTCCACCTGCCGGGCTCGACCCTGATCATGCTGGTCTCGGCCTTCGCCGGGCGCGACGCCGTGCTGGCCGCCTACCGGCACGCCGTGGCGCAGGAGTACCGGTTCTTCAGCTACGGCGACGCCATGTTGATTGCGTGACTTGCCTGGAATTCGATTTCTATCAACAAAGGCCTTGAAGAACCGCGGATGAACGCAGATGAACGCGGATATGGATTCGGGGGCACCATTGGCTGTGGATTTTGTTGCGCGACTGACAGCTTGACCGGGCGAATTGGTCTAAGCTTGCGCGCCTTTCATCGGCGTTCATCCGCGTTTATCTGCGGATTTCTTTCCTCACCGCCCCGGAGCAAGGCATGCAGTTCGATTTGATCAAGACCGACGGCCAGGCCCGCCGCGGCCGTCTGACTTTCGCCCGCGGCACGGTCGAGACGCCGGCGTTCATGCCCGTCGGCACCTACGGCACGGTCAAGGCGATGACGCCGGAGGAACTCAGGGACACGGGCGCCGAGATCATTCTCGGCAACACTTTCCACCTGATGCTCAGGCCGGGGACCGGGGTGATTTCGGCCCACGGCGACCTGCATGATTTCATGCACTGGCCGGGGCCGATCCTGACCGACTCGGGCGGTTTCCAGGTCTGGAGCCTGTCGGGCCTGCGCAAGATGACCGAACAGGGCGTGACCTTCGCCTCGCCGGTGGACGGGTCGAAGGTGTTTCTGGGGCCCGAGGAGTCGATGGCGGTGCAGCGTGCGCTGGGCTCGGACATCGTCATGATCTTCGACGAGTGCACGCCGTACCCGGCCAGCGAGCGCGAGGCGGCCGATTCCATGCGCCTGTCGCTGCGCTGGGCCGAACGCTCGAGGACGGCGCACGGCGACAGTCCTGCGGCGCTGTTCGGCATCGTCCAGGGCGGCATGTACGGCGAGCTGCGGGCCGAGTCGGCGGCCGGCCTGGTCGGCATCGGCTTCGACGGCTACGCCATCGGCGGGCTGTCGGTGGGCGAGCCGGAGGAAGAGCGCAACGCCGTGCTCGAGGCCACCACCCCGCAGCTGCCGACCGACCGGCCGCGCTACCTGATGGGGGTCGGGCGGCCGGAAGACCTCGTCGCCGGAGTCCTGCGCGGGGTCGACATGTTCGACTGCGTCATGCCCACGCGCAATGCCCGCAACGGCCACCTGTTCACCTCGCGCGGCGTCCTGAAGATTCGCAACGCGCGCTATGAGTCCGACACCCGCCCGATTGACGAGGACTGCGACTGCTACACCTGCCGCAACTACTCGCGCGCCTATCTCAAGCACCTGCACAAGTGCAACGAAATCCTCGGCCACCGCCTGGCCACCATCCACAATCTGCACTACTACCAGACCGTGATGCGGCGCCTGAGGGTAGGGATAGAGGAGCGGAATCTGGCGGAGGTGGTGGCGGAGTTGCGCGCCGGGTGGGAAGTCGGGATCAAGGAATGAGGGTTCAGGTTTCAGGGTTCAGGTTTCAGGTCAACGGGCGCCAAGGCCCGCGGAGCCGCTGAACCCGGTTCACCTGAACCCTTGAACCCGAACCGTGAACCCCGCCGGGCCGCCCGGCTCGGCCTGGCTTGGTCGCCGGTGCGCGTGTGTGCGATAATGCCCGGCCCTTGTCGGAGGCCGTGCGTGCCCCGATGTAACTGACAAGTTTTTTGATCATCCGAGGATAGACCCGATGGATTTTCTGATCGCCAGCGCCATGGCCCAGGATATGGGCGCCCAGCAGCCCAGCGCCTGGGGCAGCCTCATTCCACTGATCCTGATTGTCGTGATTTTCTGGTTCCTGTTGATTCGCCCGCAGATGAAGCGCAACAAGGAGCACCGTGAACTGGTAGCCGGTCTGTCGGTCGGAGACGAAGTGGTCTCCGCTGGCGGTCTGCTTGGCAAGGTCACCCATGTCGGGGACAGCTTCGTGCAGGTCAAGTTGTCCGACAACGTGACCGTCAAGCTGCAGCGCCACTCCGTGGCCCAGGTCGTGCCCAAGGGCACGATCGACTCGGCGACATGAATTGACTTTCAGCCACAACCGGCTGATTTGACGCGGATTTGAAAACTGCATGAACCGTTTCCCACCCTGGAAATACGCCCTCCTGGTCATCGCGCTGGGCGTCGGCATCATCTACGCCCTGCCCAATCTGTTCGGCGACGACCCGGCGGTGCAGGTGTCCTCGCTGCGGGGGTTCGAGCTGGAAGCTGACTTGAGCAACCGGATCGAGTCGCTGCTGGGCGGTGCCCAGATCGAGTTCCGCTCGATCGAGGCCGAGCCGCAGCGCCTGCTGGTGCGCCTGGACAATCCGGACCGCCAGGCGCGGGCCGCCGACCTGCTGCGCGAGGAACTGGGCACCAACTACGTTGTCGCGCTGAACCTGGCCCCGGCAACGCCGGCCTGGCTGCGTGCGCTGCGCGCCGAGCCGATGGTGCTGGGCCTGGACCTGCAGGGCGGCGTGCACTTTCTGATGCAGGTCGACATGGACGCGGCCCGCACCCAGCAGCTTGAGCGCTTCACCAGCGACATCCGCACCGTGCTGCGCCAGGGCAATATCCGCTATCGCTCGGTGCGCATGGACCGCAACAGCATCGTGGCCGAAATGCGCACGCCCGAGGATCGGGACCGCGCGCTGAGCCTGATCAACCGCGAGCTGGACGAGCTGATCGTCGAGGCGCGCGACGGCGCCGACACGTTCAACGTCCGCGCCACCATCGATGAAAACGTGCTGCAGGACCTGCAGCAGCAGGCGCTGCGCCAGAACATTTCGACGCTGCGCAACCGCGTCAACGAACTGGGCGTTTCCGAGCCGATCATCCAGCAGCAGGGCGCCGACCGCATCGTGGTCCAGCTCCCGGGCGTGCAGGACACCGCCGAGGCCAAGCGCGTGCTGGGCTCGACGGCGACCATCGAATACCGCGGAGTGGACGAGCAGAACGATCCCTTCGAGGCGCAGCGCACCGGCCGCATTCCGCCGCAGTCGCGCCTGTATTTCCAGCGTGACGGCTCGCCGATCCTGCTTTCGCGCACCGTCATCGCCTCGGGCGACAACCTGATCGGCGCCGCGGCCGGCTTCGACCAGCAGACCGGACAGCCCAACGTGGTCGTCACCCTCGACGGCGTCGGCGCCCGGCGCATGCTGGAACATACCAGCCAGAACGTCGGCAACCGCATGGCCGTGGTGTTCATCGAGCACCGCGCCGAAACCCGGGTGGTGGACGGCGAAGAAGTCCAGACCACGCGCCGGGTCGAGGAAGTGATTTCGGCCGCGGTCACGCGCGAGCCCTTCGGCCGCCGTTTCCAGACCACCGGCCTGGGCTCGGCCACTGAGGCCGCCCAGCTGGCCATGCTCCTGCGCGCCGGCGCGCTGGCCGCGCCCATGGTCATCATCGAGGAACGAACGGTCGGCCCCAGCCTGGGCCAGGACAACATCGACCAGGGCTTCCGGTCGGTGATCATCGGCTTCGCCCTGGTGCTGGTGGTGATGGGCATCTACTACAAGGTCTTCGGCCTGGTTGCCAACATCGCCCTGACCGCCAACCTGGTGCTGATCGTGGCCCTGCTGTCGCTGCTGGGCGCCACCCTGACCCTGCCGGGTATCGCCGGCATCGTGCTGACGGTCGGTATGGCGGTCGACGCCAACGTGCTGATCTTCGAGCGGATACGCGAGGAGTTGCGCAACGGGAACACGCCGCAGGCGGCCATCCGGGCCGGCTACGAAAAGGCCTTCTCGACCATCGCCGATGCCAACGTGACGACCTTGATCGCCGCGGTCGTGCTGTTCCTGTTCGGCACCGGGCCGATCCAGGGCTTCGCCGTGACCCTGAGCCTGGGCATCGCCACGTCGATGTTCACCGCCATCGTCGGAACCCGCGGCATCATCAGCCTGATTTACGGCCGGCGCAAGCGGGTCAAGGCCCTGGCCATTTAAGGGACCAGCCATGGACATCATCAAGAGCAACACCAACATCAATTTCATGGCCGTGCGCAGGCACGCCCTGATCCTGTCGGCCATCGTCCTGCTGATCGGCGTGTTCGCGCTGGCCACGCGCGGCATCAACTTCGGCCTGGACTTCACCGGCGGTACGTTGATCGAGGTGTCCTATCCGGCCGCACCGGAGCTGGGCGAAGTGCGCGAAGCCCTGGTCAACGCCGGCTTCGAGGATTTCACCGTGCAGACCTTCGGCACGGCGCGCGACATCGTGGTGCGCATGCCGGCCGACCAGGACGACGAGTCCGG
>SKKM01000020.1 GCA_007121485.1 Wenzhouxiangella sp.
AGATCCTCGCGCTGGTGGCCGCCATTGACGCCCGGGCCCGCCCCGGCTGGCACGTGGAGCCCGCGCTGGCGCTGGAGGCGGCCCATCACGGCCCGGTCGGGATCGCCGTCAGCACCGCGCCGAGCCTGGGCCGGGCCCTGGAACTGCTGGCCCGCTTCGAACCCTTGAGGATCAACTTCGCCGCGCTCAACTGCAGCCTGGATGAGCGCTCCTGGACCGGTCGCATCCTCCCGCTGATCGACCCGGAGGGTCCCTGGGAGTTGCTGCAGGAAATCCACCTGCTGAGCCTGGCCGGACTGCTGGAAAGACTGCTGGGCGGCCAGGCGCGTGATCTGCACCTGCAGATGCCGGACATTTACCGGCCGTGGAAATCGCTGCTGCTGGCCAGGTTCCAGGGCCGTCTGCGCTTTCGCGGACGGCATTACCAGCTCAAGCTCCCGGCCGCCGCGATGAATGCTCCGTCGCGGCTGGCCAGCACCGAGATTCACGGCGACGCCGTGGCCCGCTGCGAGCAGCTGCTGGGCCGGGAGAGGGCCGGCAGCCCGCTGGCCGCCCGCATCCAGGCCCGGCTGCTGGCAGCCGGCGGCGATTTTCCGGGCATCGAGAAAATGGCGCGCGACCTGTGCTGCTCCAGCCGCACGCTGACGCGACGCCTGGGTGAGGCCGGAACCTCCTACCGCCAGCTGGTCGACGAGACCCGGCGCATGCTCGCCATCGACCTGCTGCGCCGCACCGACGAGCCGATCCTCGAAATTGCCGATCGACTGGGCTATCGGGACGCAGCCAACTTCGGCCGCGCCTGCCGCCGCTGGTTCGGGCTTGCGCCTGGGCGGCTGCGGCGCGGTCGTGATTGAGCGCTGGGCAGCGGCTTGCACTGCGCGCGCGCGGGCAGGAGAATAAGGGCCAGGCCAGTCGGACGAACACAGGGGCAAATGGAACAGAGCAACGAGGCAAGCGAGTATCGCTGGCATGCGGTGTTTTGCAAACCGCAGCAGGACGCGCGGGCCGAAGCGCACCTGCTGAACCAGGGCTTCGAGATCTTCCGACCCAAGGTGCGCCGGCAACAGACGCGCAGCGGGCGCCGCAGGATTCGCATCGAATCCATGTTCCCGCGCTATCTGTTCGTGCGCTTGAGGACCGCCGCGCAGGACTGGGGTCCGATACGATCCACGCGCGGCGCCGTAGGCCTGGTCCGCAACGGCCAGGAGGCCGTCCAGGTGCCGCTGCCGGTGATCGAGGCCTTGCGCGAGCGCTGCGACGAGCAGGACATCGTCAACCTCAATGGCGCCATCGATTACCAGCCAGACGATCCGGTCGAAATCATCGATGGACCTTGTGCCGGCTACCGGGCCCTGTTCAAGGCGCGCACCAGCGAAGAACGGGTCCGGGTGCTTTTGACCCTGCTGAATCACGAACGCTGCGTCGAGGTCGCCGACAGCGCGATCCGGCGACTCTGAATTCCCCCTCCATCCACGATCCCGAAATCCGCATGACGACAGCGACGCTGAGCAACAGCCCCTTCAAGGCCTACGACATTCGCGGCCAGGTTCCATCCCAACTCAACGAAGAGCGTGCCTACGGCATCGGCCTGGCCTATGCCCGGGTCATCCAGCCCGGCGGACCGGTCATCATCGGGCGTGACATGCGCCTGTCCAGCGCAGCCCTGAGCGACGCTCTCGCCCGCGGCCTCAACGACGCCGGCGTCGACACCCTGGACATCGGGCTGTGCGGCACCGAGCTGGTGTACCACGCCGCATCCCTCGACGGCATGGGCGGCGGCGTCATGGTCACGGCGAGTCACAACCCGGCCGACTACAACGGCATGAAGATGGTGCGCGAGGCGGCCATTCCGATCAGCGCCGACACCGGCCTGAAGGAGATCGAGGCCCTGCTCGCCGGCGGCGGGGCCAGCCCCGGCACCGAAGCCAGGGGCAAGCGCGGGCAGCTGGACGTGGCCGAGAGCTACCGCAGCCGCCTGCTGGCCATGATCGACGCTGCCTCTCTCCGTCCCCTGAAGCTGGTGGTGAATGCCGGCAACGGCTGCGCCGGCCCGACCTTCGATGCGCTGGCCGCCGATCTGCCGCTGGAGGTCATCCGCCTCCACCACGAGCCCGATGGTCATTTCCCCAACGGCGTACCCAACCCGCTGCTGCCGGAAAACCGCGCCGAAACCTCCCGCGCCGTCGTCGACCACCAGGCCGACCTAGGCATTGCCTGGGACGGTGACTTCGATCGCTGCTTCTTTTTCGACCACCGCGGCCGCTTCATCGAGGGTTACTACCTGGTCGGACTGCTAGCCGCCCAGTTGCTGGAGCGGCATCCCGGCGCCAGGATCGTGCTCGACCCCAGGCTGACCTGGAACACCCTGGACCTGGTCGCCCAAGCCGGCGGCGAGGCCCTGATCAACAAGAGCGGTCACGCCTTCATCAAGGAGCGCATGCGCCGCGAGGACGCCGTTTACGGCGGCGAGATGTCGGCCCACCACTACTTCCGCGATTTCTCCTACTGCGACAGCGGCATGATCCCCTGGCTGCTGCTGATCGAAAGCATCAGCCGCTCCGGCAACTCGCTGGCCGAACTGGTCGACGCCCGCATGACGGCCTTTCCCTGCAGCGGCGAAATCAACTTTTCGGTCCATTCGACTGACCGCGTGATCGCCGCGGTCCTGGCGGCCTTCGCCGACGACGCCGACAGCGTGGATCGCACCGACGGCATCAGCGTGGAGTTCGCCGACTGGCGATTCAACCTGCGCGCCTCCAACACCGAGCCGGTGATCCGCCTGAACGTGGAAACCCGCGCCGATCCCGAACTGCTCAAGACCCGGGTCGACGAACTCAGCCAACTGATCGAGGCAACCGGCCGCCAGGCGGAATGAGCGCCTTGCGGGTCGAAGTCGTCAGCGGCGAAGCGGTACTGCCGTGGCTGAACGATCTGGCGGCGCTGCGCATCCGGGTCTTTCGCGAATTTCCCTATCTGTACGACGGCTCGATGGACTACGAGCGCGATTACCTGGCCGAATACGCCGAATCCGCGCAGGGTCTGATCGTTCTGGCGCTAGACCAGGACCGGGTCGTGGGCTGCTCGACCGGGCTGCCGCTTGGCCAGGCAGACGAAGCGTTCAGACGCCCGTTCGTGGACGCCGGCAGGGAGCTTGGGCAGGTGTTCTATTTCGGCGAGTCGGTGCTGGACGCCGGCTATCGCGGGCGCGGACTGGGGCATCGGTTTTTCGACGAACGCGAAGCGCACGCCCGCAGGCTCGGCTACCCGGTCACCGCCTTCTGCTCCGTGGTCAGGCCGCAGGATCATCCGCAGCGCCCTGCCGGGCATCGTCCCCTGGACACCTTCTGGCACAAGCGGGGCTATCGCAGGGTACCCGAGCTACGGGCCCGGTTCGCCTGGAAGGACATCGACGAGCCGGGGGAAAGCCTGAAAACACTGGTGTTCTGGCTACGCGAGCTTGATTCTGAACATTAAGTGAGGCATCTGGAACTTGCCGGTATCGAGGCCACGCAGGCGCCACCGCGGTCTGAATGATTGGGTTCGAGGCGGCCCTTTGCTATGATCCTTAGCAGTTGATTCCGGAAAATACCAAGATGAGCGTGATCTCGAGAAGCCTGGTGCTGCTGTCCCTGCTGTTTCTGGCGGCCTGCGCCGCCACGCCGTCAGATGACCGCATGATTCGCGAGTCGCGCGCGGCCCTGGATCGCTTTGTCGACCGTGACCCCGGACTCCAGGACTGGATAGACCACGCCCACGGTTACGTCGTCTTCCCGGAAATCGCCAAGGGCGGGTTCTGGGTCGGCGGCGGCTTCGGTCGCGGCATCGTGTTCGAGCGCGGCCAGCCGATCGGTCGCGCGACCACCTCGCAGGCCACCATCGGCCCGCAAATCGGCGCCCAGTCCTACAGCCAGGTGATCTTCTTCCGCGATGACGCCGCGCTGCGGACCTTCCAGCGCGGCAACCTGGAGTTCTCGGCCCAGGCGACGGCCGTGGCCGCGACCGCGGGTGCGGCGGCCACCACCAGCTACGAGCGAGGAGTGGCGGTGTTCAACATGACCCGCGGCGGCCTCATGGCCGAAGCCTCGATCGGCGGTCAGCGCTTCACCTTCGAGCGGCTTTAGGACAGCGCCAGCGCCGCCTCCGGGAACCGCAGCGGTTCCTCTAGCTTTCGTCGGACAGCACGGCAGTCTCGGCCGGCTCACTTGTCGAGCCGGCCTGGTCGAGAAACTGCAGGCGCGCCAGACGGGCGTAGAGCCCGTGCTGTTCCATCAACTCATCGTGGGTGCCCTCGGCCACCACCCGGCCCTGATCCATCACCAGGATGCGGTCCGCGCGGCGCACCGTGGCCAGGCGGTGGGCGATGACGAGGACGGTTCGGTCCTTGCTCGCCGCGTCCAGGGCGGTCTGGACCAGGCGCTCGCTCTCGGCATCGAGACTGGCCGTGGCCTCGTCCAGCAGCAGCAATGCCGGCTGCTTGACCAGCGCCCGGGCGATGGCGATGCGCTGACGCTGCCCGCCGGAAAGCTGCACCCCCTTCTCGCCCAGAAAGGTGTCGTAGGCTTGCGGCCAGGCGCCGATGAATTCATGCGCGTGCGCGCTGCGCGCGGCGGCATCGATCAGGGCCTGGCTGGCCTCGGGTCGACCATAGGTGATGTTTTCGGCAGCCGACCCGGAAAAGACCACAACGTCCTGCGGGACGAAGCCCAGGTTCTGCCGCAGTTCCCGAAGGTCGAGGCGGCGCAGGTCCACGCCGTTGATCTCGATCCCGCCACAGCCGGGATCGTAGAACCGCAGCAGGAGCTGGAACAGGGTCGATTTCCCGGCGCCCGACGGGCCGACCACGGCAACGGTCTCCCCCGCCCTGACCTCGAAATCCAGGCCTTTGAGCACGTCGATCCCGGGGCGGGCTGGGTAGGCAAAATGCAGATCGCGCACCGCCAGACTCAACGGCGGCTCGGGGAAGGCAAGCGGCTGCACCGGACTGGCAATCTCCGGCTCGATGGCCAGCAGTTCGGCCAGGCGCTCCATGGCGCCGGCAGCGCGCTGCAGCTGGCTCCAGATCTCGCTCAGGCTGGCGGTCGAACCGGCCGCGATCGCCGCGTACAGCACGAACTGACCCAGCTGGCCCGGACTCATCGCCCCGGTCAGCACCGCGCGCGCGCCCAGCCAGAGCACGAAGGTGATCGCTGCGAACGTCAGCAGGATGATCAGCACGATCAGGATGGTGCTGGCGGCAATCCGCTGCTTGGCGGCGGCCACCGCCGCCTCCACGGCGCTGCCGAAGCGCGCGCACTCGCGGCTTTCCTGGGCAAAGGCCTGGACCGTCTGGACGGCATTGATCGATTCGTCGCCCAGGGCGCTGATGTCGGCGATCCGGTCCTGCGCCGATCGGGACAGCCGACGCACCCAGCGCCCCAGCACCAGTACCGGCACGATCATCGCCACGATCAGCAAGGCGATGATGCCGGCCAGGTTCGGAGCGGTCAGGATCAGGGCAATCGAACTGGCGACCAGCATCAGAACGTTGCGAATACCGAAAGAGACGGTCGAGCCGACCAGGGTTTCCACCAGGGTGGTGTCGGTATTGAGCCTGGACAGAACTTCTCCGGTGCGGGTGCGGGCAAAGAACTCGGGACTCATCCGCAACACGCGCTCGTACACGGACTTGCGGATGTCGGCAACCACCCGCTGGCCGAGCCAGCTGACCCAGTAGAAGCGCAGTCCCCCGCCGATCGCCATCAGCACCGCGGCGGCGAACAGGAACCAGAACCAGCGATTGATGTGGGCCAGGTCTTCGGCCATGAACCCGCGATCGATCACCTGGCCCACAGCCAGCGGAATGGCCAGCGCGCCCGCCGCCGAAACCAGCAGGAAGAGACCGGCCAGGGTGATCTGCAGGCGATAACGGGCGACGAACGGCTTCAGGGCCGCCAGTGAGCTGAGTTTGCGGCTGCCTGGCCGCTGTGTTTCAGATTCAGACATGGATGCGTTCAGTGCGCCAGGCCGCCTCTCTGCCTGCCCGCCCAGAAGAACAGGAGCAGGGCCAGCCAGACCGAGCCGAAGGTAATCGCGTGGTCCATTGTAAACGGCTCACCGTAGACGAAAACGGCCAGCAGAAAGGTGATGCTGGGCGCCAGGTACTGCAGCAGGCCCATGGTGCTCAGGGGCAGGCGGCGCACGCCGGCGGCAAACAGCAACAGCGGGGCCACGGTCAGCAGCCCGGTGCCGGTGAGCAGCAGGCTCACCTCCGGCGCGGCCCCGAGAAAGGCCAGCCGTTCATCCCGGAACAACCACAAGAGCCAGGCCAGCGCCCACGGCGCCACGAACACGGTTTCCCAGAACAGCCCGACCATCGGCCCCACCTGAAGCAGCTTGCGAATCACGGAGTACAGGGCAAACGACGAGGCCAGGCTCAGCGCAATCCACGGCACCTGGCCAAGCCGCCAGGTCAGCCAGGCCGTCCCGGCGGCGGCCAGCAGGACCGCCAGCGTCTGCACCGGCACCAGGCGCTCGCGAAACACCAGCAGTCCCAGCACCACCGACATCAGCGGATTGATGAAGTAGCCCAGCGAGGTCGACAAGACGCGATCACTGTTGACCGCGTGGACGAAGATCAGCCAGTTCAGCGCGATCAGCCCGCCGGTCAGGCACAGCAGTCCGGCGGTCGAGCGGTCGATGCAGACATGGCGCCAGAACGAGCGCCGCTTGCGAATCAGCAGCACCAGACCGAGCAAGACCACCGACCACACCACGCGATGCGCGATGATCTCGTCCGGCCCGACGGCATCCAGCCACTTGAAGTAGATCGGAGCCAGGCCCCAGATCGTGAACGCGGACAGTCCGGCCGCCAGGCCCCGCCTGGCCTCGCGGTCGGGCTGATGCCTCACTGCGCCACAGGCACCGCGTTGATCGGCGCAAACTCCGGTTGCGGACTGAAGCCGTCCAGCCGGAACCGCTGGATGTCATCGGCCGCCTCGACCAGCACGGTGCCTGACAGGCGGCCCGACCCGCGCATCATCAGGCCCTGAAGGCGCACCTCGGAAAACTGGTCGTGGATCAGGATCGAGTCCAGGACGGTGGCGTCGGCATGGATCAGCAGCCGCCCGGTCAGCGTGTCGAAGCGATCCTGGCCATCAATTCCGGCCAGGCCGCGCAGTCGTTCAAGGCCCGCCAGCCGACCGGAGAAGAACTCCAGCTGGGCCACGGCGAGCGCGTTGTCATCCGCCGCAGACCCCGGCTTGATGCGAACCTGGCCGACCCCTTCTGCCGCGAGGTCGAACCCGCCGGCGCGCAGCAGCGCGCCGAGATCGTCCACGTCCAGGCTCGCCAGCGCCTCCACGCTTGATCCCGCATCGTCGGAGTGCACCGTTCCCTCGGCCTGGACCAGCGCCCCAGGCAGGCTGGTCTCGGCAAAACGCAGCTGGGCCATGCCCGCTTCCGCCGCCACGCTCAGACGCAATTCGGGCAAGACATAGGGGCCGATCGCCAGGCGCTCCAGCGCCAGGTCGACCCCGAAGTCATGCTCGGCGACCCAGTTGGCCAGCCAGACCGGCCACTGCGAGGCTGCTAGAGCACCGAACAACGAGACCATCGTTGCCAGATCCAGCTCCGCTCCCGCCGCATGCAGGGCGAAACGGGGTCGCGCCATTTCCTCGTAACGCCCTTCCACCAGCAGCTCCTGCCCACCGAAGCGCAAACGGCTCCGATCGAGCTCGATGGTCAACGGCGGCACGGCCGAAAACGACATCGCGCCGAGCAGCTCGAAAGGCACGCCACCGGCCGCATGCCGGGCGCTGAAGCGCATGTCGGCCAGCCGAAGCCGGCCGGTCCCGGCCGGCACCAGCAACACACCGTCAACGCTGACATCCGACAACATCGGCGGGCGCCCGATCGCCCCCTCGAATCGCAGGTTCAGCGCCCGATCGAAGGCCAGCCCGTCCAACTCGATCCGATCCACCTGGATCTGCCGGGTCGGCCCCCACTCCAGGCTGCCGATCTCGATCTCCACGTTCTCGAGGCGCAGCGGTCCGCTGGCGGCGATACCGGGGGCCCCGGGACGGCCCGGCCGACGCATCAGGCCCGCGAGGCTGTGATCACCGGCCTCGTCCATCGCCACCTGCAGGCGGGCGCCCTGCAAAAACACCTCACGGGTTTCCACCCGGCCATGGATCAGCGGCAACAGTCGCAACTCGACCATCAAGTGATCGGAACTGAGCAGTTCCGGCCCGGCGAATTCGGTCGGGCCGGACAAGCGGACCTGGTCGGCCTGGATGCGAAAACGGGGGAAAAAGCGCACCGAGACATCGCCATCGATGCTCAGCTGCCGCCCCGTCTGCATCTCGACGTGCCTGGCCAGCAACTGCTTGAGCCGCTCATCGTCGGCCAGCATGCTCACGGTCGCCAGGAAACCCAGCGCCATGATGACGGTCGCGGCAAGCACGATAAGCCACTGACGCATGTTGCTTTACCGCATCCGTTCCATTAGGCGGATTGTAGCGGAAGCGCAGGCCGAAACGCACAAAGCCCGGCACCAGGGCCGGGCTTTGCAGGCGAAACGCAGGTGGAGCCTAGTCGGCCGCCGCACCCGGAGCGTCCGGACGATCCACCAGTTCGACATAGGCCATGGGTGCCTTGTCGCCGGCGCGGAAGCCGCACTTGAGAATGCGCAGGTAGCCGCCCGGGCGGGAGGCATAGCGCGGACCCAGTTCATCGAACAGTTTGCCCACCGCTTCCTTGTCGCGCAGACGGGCGAAGGCCAGCCGGCGCTTGGCAACGGTGTCTTCCTTGGCCATGGTGATCAGGGGCTCGGCCACGCGGCGCAGCTCCTTGGCCTTGGGCAGGGTGGTCTTGATCAGCTCGTGATGGATCAGGCTGGCGGTCATGTTCTTGAACATGGCCCGGCGGTGCGACGAGTTACGGTTGAGCTTACGCCCGGCTTTACGATGACGCATGGGATTCTCCTCAGTTCCCCGCCCGGGCCAGGCTGGCCGGCGGCCAGTTTTCCAGGCGCGTGCCCAGGGCAAGGTCGTGCGACGCCAGAACGGTCTTGATTTCCGTCAGCGACTTCTTGCCAAGATTGGGGGTTTTCAACAGTTCGGTTTCGGTTCGCTGAACCAGGTCACCGACGTACTGGATGTGCTCGGCCTTCAGGCAGTTGGCCGAACGCACGGTGAGCTCCAGGTCGTCGATCGGACGCAGCAGCACCGGGTCGAAGGACTCCGCACTGGCCACGTCGGCTTCCTTCTCCCGCGCGACGAAGTCGACGAACACCGACATCTGGTCGACCAGGCTGCCTGCAGCCAGCTTGACGGCCTGCTCGCAGCTCATGGTGCCGTTGGTTTCGATGTCGAGCACCAGCTTGTCCAGGTCGGTACGCTGGGCGACACGCGCGCTTTCCACCGCGTAGGACACCCGGTGAACCGGGCAATACGAGGCGTCCAGCTGCAGCCGACCGATCGGCCGCGACTCTTCTTCGTCGAAGCGCTGTGCGGTGGCCGGCTGGTAGCCGACGCCGCGCGTGACGCGCAGCTTCATGCGGATCGAGGCATCCTTGGTCAAGGTGCAGATGACATGGTCGGGGTTGACGATCTCGACATCGTGATCGAGCTGGATATCGGCCGCCGTCACCGGACCGGCCTTGTCCTTGGACAAGGTCAGCACCGCCTCGTCACGCGAGTGCATCCGCACCGCAACGTCCTTGAGGTTGAGCAAGAGCTCGACGATGTCTTCCTGCAGCCCTTCCACCGAGGTGTACTCGTGCAGCACGCCTTCGATCTCGGCCTCGCTGATGGCGCTGCCGGGAATCGAGGACAGCAGAACCCGCCGCAGCGCGTTGCCCAGCGTGTGGCCGAAGCCCCGCTCGAGCGGCTCCAGCGTGATGCGCGCGCGCCGCGCCGAAATCTCATCGACGATCAGCCCCTTGGGCTTGAGCATTTTGCCGATCAGTTCACTAATCTGGCCAGACATGAATCTGCCTCTCTTTCAATACTTTCGTTGAAGACCTGCCGACGACCGACGTCGACAGCAGACGCTTACTTGGAATACAGCTCGACGATCAGGTTCTCGTTGATATCGGGCGGCAGGTCATCACGGTCCGGCCTCGCCTTGAACACGCCTTCGAGCTTGTCCACGTCGATTTCAATCCAGGCCGGAATGGTGTCCAGGTCGCGCGCCAGGGTCAACGACTCCTGGATCCTCAGCTGCTTGCGCGCCTTCTCGCGCACGGAAATCCGGTCGCCCGGCTGAACCTGCGCCGAGGGAATGTTGCACACGGCTCCGTTGAGCTCGATGCCCTTGTGCGAAACCAGCTGACGGGCCTGGGCCCGGGTCACGCCGAATCCCATGCGGTAGACGACGTTGTCCAGACGGCTTTCCAACAACTGCAGCAGGTTCTCGCCGGTCGCGCCCTTGAGCCGTGCCGCTTCCTTGTAGTAATTGCGGAACTGCCGCTCGAGGATGCCGTACATGCGGCGCACCTTCTGTTTTTCGCGCAGCTGCAACGCATAGTCCGACAGACGCTGTCTGCGACTGTCACCATGCTGCCCGGGTGGCTGATTCAGCTTGCACTTGGAATCCAGGCCACGCGCGGGGCTCTTGAGATTGAGATCCATGCCCTCGCGACGCGCGAGCTTGCAGGTGGGTCCGATATATCGTGCCATGTTGCTCTCTGATCCGAATTACGGTGAAGGCCTACACCCGGCGCTTCTTGGGGGGACGGCAGCCGTTGTGGGGAATCGGCGTGACGTCGATGATATTGGTGATCTTGAAGCCGACCGCGTTGAGCGAGCGGACTGAAGATTCACGACCGGGGCCAGGGCCATTGACCCGCACCTCGAGGTTTTTCATCCCGTATTCCTGGGCGGTGCGGCCGGCGTTTTCCGCCGCCACCTGGGCCGCGAACGGGGTCGACTTGCGCGAGCCGCGGAAGCCGGAGCCGCCGCTGGTCGCCCAGGCCAAGGCATTGCCCTGACGATCGGTGATGGTGATGATGGTGTTGTTGAACGAGGCATGCACGTGTGCAATCCCGTCGACGATCACCTTCTTGACTTTTTTCTTGCCCTTGGCGGTCTGCTGCTTGGCCATGAACGAAATTCCTTAACGAATCGGACGACGCGGGCCCTTGCGGGTCCGGGCATTGGTACGGGTGCGCTGCCCGCGCACAGGCAGGCCGCGACGGTGACGCAGACCGCGATAGCAGCCCAGGTCCATCAGGCGCTTGATGTTCATTGCCACCTCGCGCCGCAGATCGCCTTCTACGGCCATCCCGCCGATGATCTGACGCAGCTTTTCCTGTTCCGCTTCGGTCAGATCACGCACCTTGGTGCTGGGATCGATGCCGGTGGCGTCACAGATCTGGTACGCCCGCGTTCTACCGATGCCATAAATGTGGGTCAATGCCACCCAGGTGTGCTTTTGTACGGGCAGATTGACGCCTGCGATACGAGCCATGCTGTTCTCTCCAGAAACCTGTTACGTCGGTTCAGCGCAAACCGACAATTGTATCGGATTTTTCGCCGATTCTCAAGCCCGCCAGCGCGGGCTTCGTCCCAGCCATCAGCCCTGTCGCTGCTTGTGCTTGGGGTCGCTGCAAATCACGTAGACAATGCCGCGCCGACGCACGATCTTGCAGTTGCGGCAGATTTTCTTGACCGAGGCCTGAACTTTCATCTTTCTTTCTCCAAAAAAACTACTGAGGCATTACGACCGGCGTACGGAACCAGCCCGGCCGTAACCCTTCAGGTTCGACTTCTTGAGAAGGCTGTCGTACTGATGGGACATCAGGTGAGCCTGCAGCTGGGCCATGAAATCCATGGTCACGACGACGATGATCAGCAGCGAGGTGCCACCGAAGTAGAACGGCACGTTCCAGCGCATGATCAGGAATTCCGGCATGAGGCACACCGCCACCAGGTAGATCGCACCGACCGTGGTCAGCCGCGTCAGCACATAGTCGATGTACTCAGCCGTCTGGCGCCCGGGGCGAATCCCCGGAATGAAAGCGCCAGACTTCTTCAGGTTGTCGGCGGTCTCGCGCGAATTGAACACGATCGCCGTATAAAAGAAGCAGAAGAACGCGATCAGGCCGCCGAACAGGGCGATGTAGACCGGCTGCCCCGGGCTCAGCTGCTGGGCGACGTTCTGCAGCCAGGTGACACCTTCGGCCTGGCCGAACCAGGTCGAGATCGTGGCCGGGAACAACACCAGGCTGGAAGCGAAGATCGCCGGAATCACCCCGGACATGTTGACCTTCAGCGGCAGATGGGTCGACTGGCTGCGGTAGGCCTGACGACCCTGACGCTGCGCGTAGTTGACCGTGATCCGGCGCTGCCCGCGCTCGACGAAGACTACGAAAGCGGTCACGACCAGCGCCATCACCAGCAGGAAGGTGGCAGTGGTGATCCCTAGCTGGCCGGTGTTGACGAGTTCCAGGGTCGCGCCGACGGCCGAGGGCAATTCGGCAACGATACCGGCGAAGATGATGATCGAGATACCGTTACCGATGCCGCGCTCGGTGATCTGCTCACCCAGCCACATCAGGAAAACGGTGCCTGCCGTCAGCGTCACGACCGCGGCAAGAATGAAGCCCGGACCCGGCGCGATGACGACCGGCAAACCGGCGCCCGCGCCCTGGTTCTGCAGGGCCAGTGCCACGCCAAACGACTGGAACATCGCCAGCACGACGGTGAAGTACCGCGTGTACTGGGTGATCTTGCGGCGTCCGGCCTCCCCTTCCTTGCGCAGGGCCTGCAGCTGGGGAATGGCGTGGCTCATCAGCTGCATGATGATCGCAGCCGAAATGTAGGGCATGACGCCCAGCGCGAAGATCGAGAAGCGGCCCAGCGCACCGCCGGTGAACATGTTGAAGATGTCCACGATGGTGCCGCGCTGCATGTCCATCAGCTCGATCAGCGCCAGTGGGTTGATCCCCGGCACCGGGATGAACGTGCCGAGCCGATAGACCATCAGCGCCACCAGCACCAGGAACAGGCGCTGGCGCAGCTCTTTCAGGCGGCCAATCCCGCCGAGCATGCCAGCCATTTCGGACGCGCTGGTGGACATTACTCGACCTTGCCGCCGGCAGACTCGATGGCGGCAATTGCACCGGCGGTGACATGAATGCCACGCACCGTCACCGGCCGCTGGATTTCACCCTTGTTGATCAGGCGCACCTTGCGGGTATCGTTCTGGACCACGCCGGCGGCCTTGAGCACTTCGAGATCCACCACGTCGCCTTCGATCGCGTTGATCTGGTAGAGGCGAACTTCACGGGTGCGGCGATTGACGGCCGAGTTGAAGCCGACTTTCGGCAGACGACGCTGCAGCGGCATCTGGCCGCCCTCGAATCCGACTTTGTGGTAACCGCCCGAGCGCGACTTCTGGCCCTTGTGGCCCCGACCGCCGGTCTTGCCCAGCCCGGAGCCGATGCCACGGCCAACCCGCTTGCGCTTGGAGCGGCTGCCTTCTGCAGCCTGAATGGTGTTGAGCTTCATAGTGCTTTCCTAGCCTTGTGTTCTCAGGTCAAGCCTGCTCGACTCGCACGAGGTAATCGACCTTGCGGATCATGCCGCGCACGGCCGGCGTGTCCTCAAGCTCCACGGTATGGTTGAGACGCCGAAGACCCAGCCCGCGCACGGTTTCGCGGTGCTTGCCGATCGTCCCGTTGATGCTGCGGACCAGGGTCACGCGCAGCTTTCCTGAATTCGTCTTAGCCATGATGTTGCAAAATCTCCTCGACCGGCTTGCCGCGCTTGATGGCAACCTGCTCCGGCGAAACCATGGCCTGCAGGCCCTTCATCGTCGCCCGGACCAGGTTGATCGGGTTGTTCGAGCCCACGCTCTTGGCCAGAACGTTATGCACGCCGACCGCTTCGAACACGGCGCGCATGGCGCCACCGGCGATCACGCCCGTACCTTCCGAGGCCGGCTGCATGTACACACGCGACCCGCTGTGGCCCGACTTGATCGGGTGCCAGAGGGTCCCTTCATTCAGAGAAATGCGAACCATATCGCGCCGGGCGCGTTCCATGGCCTTCTGGATCGCCAGCGGCACTTCACGCGCCTTGCCGTAGCCAAACCCGACCTTGCCTTCACCGTCACCGACAACAGCCAGCGCCGTGAAGCTGAACTGGCGGCCACCCTTGACGACCTTGACCACTCGATTGACTGCAACCAGTTTCTCGATCAGGTTGTCCGTGTTCGTTTCTCTTGCCATTTCCGATTCCTATTTAGAACTTCAGGCCGGCTTCACGCGCGGCGTCGGCCAGTGCCTTGATCCGCCCGTGGTACTTGAACCCGGACCGGTCAAACGCAACACCATCGATGCCGGCGGCAAGGCTGCGCTCGGCAATCATGCGGCCGACCGCCTTGGCTGCCTCCACATTGCAGGTGGCCTTCAGGCCATCGCGCACGTCCTTTTGCACGGTCGACGCCGCGGCAACGGTATGTGCGCCGTCGGCCGCGATCACCTGGGCGTACAGATGACGCCCCGAGCGATGCACGGTCAGCCGCGCAACGCCGGCGCGCCGGATGCGGGACCGGGTTTTCCGGGCCCGACGCAATCTCGATTCGTTCTTGCCTTTGTTCATTGTTGACGACCTTAAGCCTTCTTGGCTTCCTTCATGACGACACGCTCGTCGGCGTAGCGAACGCCCTTGCCCTTGTAGGGCTCCGGCGGACGGTAAGCACGGATTTCAGCGGCGACCTGGCCCACTTTCTGTTTGTCGAAGCCGCGAACCACGATTTCCGTCTGGCTCGGGCACTCCACCGACACACCAGCCGGAACGGAATACTCGACCGGGTGACTGAAACCCAGCTGAAGATTCAGTGACTGGCCCTGCACGGAGGCACGGTAACCGACGCCAACAAGGCTCAGCTTCTTCTCGAAGCCGTTGGTGACGCCCTCGACCATATTGCCGATCAGGGCCCGCATGGTGCCAGCCATGGCCATGTCGGCTTCCTTGACCGGCTTGACCGTCACGACGTTGTTCTCGACCTCGATCTGCACGGCCGGGTGCAGGGACAGCTCGAGCTTTCCCTTGGCGCCCTTGACGCGAACCTGGCCTTCGCTTTGCGACAGCTCTACGCCGGACGGCAGGTTGATCGGGCTTTTGGCGATTCTTGACATTTTCGTTTCCTTGAGGCTTCGAAGCGGATCAGGCCACCAGGCAGAGGACTTCGCCGCCCTGGCCCTGAGCACGGGCCTGGGCGTCGGTCATGACGCCGTTCGAGGTGCTGATGATGGCAACACCCAGACCATTGAGCACGCGCGGAATATCGTCCTTGCCGAAGTAGCGACGGCGTCCGGGCTTGCTGAAGCGCTCCAGACGATCGATGACCCCGCGGCCCTCGACGTACTTGAGCTCGATGTGCAGCTCGCTCTTGACGCCCTCGCTCTCGACACGGAAGTCGCGAATGTAGCCTTCGTCCTTGAGCACCTGGGCGATCGAGGCCTTCAGCGTGCTCGACGGCATCGCCACCGTGCGCTTCCGAACGGCCTGGGCGTTCTTGATCCGCGCCAGCATGTCTGCAATTGGGTCGGTCATGCTCATCTGTTCTTCGCTCCTTACCAGCTGGCCTTGCGCAGACCAGGCACGTCACCGCGCATGGCGGCTTCGCGCAACTTGTTGCGTGCCAATCCGAACTTGCGGTAATACCCGCGGGGACGACCGGAAACACGGCAACGATTGCGACCGCGCACCGGGCTGGCGTCCCGAGGCATCTTGCTCAGGCGATGCATCGCAGCCTGCTTTTCCTCGTAATCCGCTTCCGGATCCGCGACGATGCGCTTCAGCTCGGCGCGCTTGGCCGCATAACGTGCGGCAAGCTTTGCCCGGCGCTTTTCACGCTCTACCATTGAAATCTTAGCCATGCCTTACCTGCTCCTCAACGCGCGCGGAAAGGGAAGCCAAACGCTTCGAGCAGCGCCATCCCTTCCTCGTCTGTCTTTGCCGACGTGGTAATGGCGATATCCATTCCACGAATCGAATCGATCTGGTCGTAGTTGATCTCGGGGAAGATGATCTGCTCCTTGACCCCGAGGCTGTAGTTGCCGCTGCCATCAAAGGACTTGCGCGGAATACCGCGGAAATCGCGCACACGCGGCAGGGCGACATTGACCAGGCGATCAAGAAACTCGTACATCCGCTCACGGCGCAGGGTCACCTTGCAGCCGATCGGATAGCCGTCACGGATCTTGAAGCTCGCCACCGACTTGCGCGCCTTGGTGACCACCGGGCGCTGACCGGCGATCTTGGCCATGTCGGCAACGGCGTTGTCGATGACCTTCTTGTCACCGATCGCCTCGCCCAGACCCATGTTCAGGGTGATCTTCTCCAGACGCGGCACCTGCATCACGTTCTGGTAGCCGAACTTCTCGGTCAGCTGACCGACGATGGTGTCGCGATAGTATTCCTGCAGCCTAGCCATGACTCTCTATGCCCTTAAATGTCGACGACTTCGCCGGTGGACCGGAAAAACCGGACCTTGCGGCCGTCCTCGAGAAACTTGAACCCGACCCGATCACCCTGATCGGTAGCGGGGTTGTACAGCATCACGTTCGACGGATGGATCGGCGCCTCGCGCTCGATGATCCCGCCCGGCCGCTGTGCCTGCGGATCCGGCTTCTGATGACGCTTGACCATGTTGACGTTCTCGACCAGCAGCCGATCGTCCTTGAGGACCTTCAGCACGTGGCCGCGCTGGCCCTTGCTGCGCCCGGCGATCACGATCACTTCGTCGCCCTTGCGAATGCGTTGCATCATTAACTCCTTACAAAACTTCCGGCGCCAGCGAAACGATCTTCATGAACCGTTCCGAGCGCAGCTCGCGCGTCACCGGCCCGAAGATACGGGTGCCGATCGGCTCGAGCTTGTTGTTGAGCAGCACGGCGGCGTTGCCGTCAAAGCGAATCAGCGAACCGTCCCGGCGACGCACGCCCTTGGCGGTGCGCACCACTACGGCGTTGTAGACCTCGCCCTTCTTGACCTTGCCGCGAGGGATCGCGTCCTTGACCGTCACCTTGATGACGTCGCCGATGTTCGCGTACCGGCGCTTCGAACCACCGAGCACCTTGATACACATCAGCTCGCGCGCACCGCTGTTGTCTGCCGCGGCCAATCTGGATTGCATCTGAATCATGCTGCTATGCTCCGCTTACTGGGCCCGTTCAACCACTTCGACCA
>SKKM01000249.1 GCA_007121485.1 Wenzhouxiangella sp.
CGGCCCAGCACGCGTTCCATGGTTTCCAGGTACAGGCGCTCACGGGTCACCTCCGGCGCACGGGTGTACTCGGCCAGGATGGCCACGAAGCGGTCGGCGTCACCGGTCGACCGGGCGATGATGGCTTCGCGGTAGGCCTGGGCTTCTTCCAGCACGCGGGCGGCGCGACCACGCGCCTCCGGCACCACCTGGTTGGCATAGGCCTGCGCTTCGTTGGCGAAACGGATCTGGTCTTCGCGCGCCCGGACCACGTCGTCGAAGGCAGCCCGCACCTGCGCGGGCGGACGGACTTCCTGCAGGTTGAACGAGGTCAACTCAATGCCGGCGTCCAGACGCTCCAGGATTTCAATCAGCAAGGCCTGGGTGTCCAGCGCGATCTGGCCACGCCCGATCTCCAGGATGAAGTCCATGTTGTTGGTACCGACGATTTCGCGCATGGCGCTGTCGGCCGCATGGCCCAGGGCCTCTTCCGGCTCCTGCACGTTGAACAGGAAGTTTTCCGGCTGGAACACCCGATACTGCACGGCAAAGGCCAGCTCGATCAGGTTCTCGTCGCCGGTCAGCATGCGCGAGGAACTTTCCAGCGACCGGACGCGGGTGACGTTGACCCGCTCGACCATGTCGATCGGCCGCGGCAGCGTGAAGTTCAGGCCCGGCGTCAGGGTCCGGACGTGTTCACCGAAGCGCAGGACCACGCCGCGCTCGGCTTCGTCGATGATGTGCACGGAGTTCCAGGCGATCCAGATCACCAGCAGCAGGCCGATCAGCAGGCCGATGCCGCCCAGCGACGGGCCGCCGCTGCCGCTTCCGCCCTCGCGCGAGCTGCCGCCGTCGCCGCCGCCGCCCATGATTTTCTTCAAGCGACGCTGAACGTTGGCAAATACCTCGTCGAGATCGGGGGGCTGCTGTCCGCCGCCGCCTTTCCAGGGGTCGCGGTCACCGCCGCCATTACCGCCGCTTCCGCGTCCGGGTTCATTCCAGGGCATTGCTGTCTCCGTAACTATGCGATGCAAAGGCAGGCGATACCGCCGACGGGCGGCTTGCCGGTCGACTCGATGGGGTGGTCTCGCTGTGCCAGACGATCCGGGTTTTCAAGAGGTCGATTGGGCTCCCGGTCAAGCCCGTTAGTTTAGCAACAGATCGCGCGCTAGTTTGCCATCCAGGCCGTCAAGTCGCGTCAAGGCACGCAAGTCGCGTCGGGCCAGGTCAACCTGCAGCCGAACACCGCCGTCGTCCTCGACCTGCTCGTCGCGGACACCACCGAGGTCGAACAGCCGCGAGCGCAGACGCTGGCCTTCCGGCGGCAGCCGGATTTCGCGCCGGATCCGCCCTTCGCCCACGCGTTCGGCAATGCAGCTGCGCAGGGCATCGAGCCCGTCACCGGTCGCGGCCGACAGCCAGACTGATTCGACCACGCCGTCGGCGTCGCGTTCCACGGCCGCCGCCTGCTGGTTGAGATCGATCTTGTTGTACACGGTCAGCCTGGGCAATTCGGCGGCGCCGATCTGGTCGAGCACCTCTTCGACCACGGCCATGTGGCGCTTGCGGTCCGGGTCCGAGGCGTCCACCACATGAATTACCAGGCTGGCGGCCAGGGTCTCTTCCAGGGTCGCGCGGAACGCCGCAATCAGTTCGTGCGGCAGCTCGCGGATGAAGCCCACGGTATCGCTGAGCAGGATGGGTGAGCCGTCGACGCCGTCGATGCGGCGCACGGTCGGGTCCAGGGTCGCGAACAGCTGGTCCCGGGCCATGACGCGGGACTCGGTCAGGCGGTTGAACAGGGTCGATTTGCCGGCATTGGTGTAGCCGACCAGCGCCACCAGCGGAATCTCGCTGCGGCGGCGGCCGCGCCGGCCCTGCTCCCGACGCTGCTCGACCCGCGCCAGCCGGGCGCTGAGCTGCCGGATACGATCGCCCAGCAGCCTCCGGTCGGTTTCCAGCTGGGTTTCACCGGGACCGCGCAGGCCAATGCCGCCGCGCTGGCGCTCCAGGTGGGTCCAGCCGCGCACCAGGCGCGTCGACAAGTGCCTGAGCTGGGCCAGTTCAACCTGCAGCTTGCCCTCGTGCGAGCGGGCGCGCTGGGCGAAGATGTCGAGAATCAGCGTGGTCCGGTCGAGCACGTTGCATTTCAGGGCGCGCGCCAGGTTGCGCTCCTGGATCGGGCTCAGGCGGCCGTTGACCAGGACCAGGGCGATCTCCTCGCCCTCCACCAGCTCCCTGACCTCGTCGACCTTGCCCGCGCCGACGAAAAACTTCGGGTCCGGCCGATCGCGCGGCGCCTGCACCTCAACCACGACCTCGAGCCCGGCCGATTCGGCCAGGCGGCGAAACTCTTCGCGACTGTCGGCGTCGTCCGACGCGGTGATGACCGGGTGCAGCAACAGCGTGCGATTCGAACTCGCACGGACTGGCGATTCCTCAGTGGAAATCAGGAGTCTTCGTCCTCCCCGTCCGGCGCCAGGCGCACGTTGCGCGCCGGCACGACCGTCGAGATCGCATGCTTGTAGATCATCTGGCTGACGGAGTTCTTCAGCAACACGACGAAATTGTCGAAAGATTCGATCTGGCCCTGCAGCTTGATGCCATTGACCAGGTAGATCGACACCGGCACCCGCTCGCGCCGCAGCGCGTTCAGAAACGGATCCTGTAGAGATTGCCCCTTGGACATGCCTGCACTCCTTCGGTGGCTCTGTATCGTTATTGTTCGGTCGGCGGCGCGCCCTGGCGCTCCGCTTGCCACTGATCCCGCCCGAACCCGAACCCTGCAACCAGGGCGGCGAATCCGGCGGCCTGCCTTACTACCATTCCGACTACTGCCGGATGGTCGGAATCATACCAGAGGGTTTGCGAAAATTTGCGAAAGCCCGTCAGCTGGCGTTTGGCCAGCTGACGGGTTGCGGCGGCGATGCGGGCAGGCAGGCAGGCCGCGTCCAGACCGCGCTCCAGCCCCTCCCACACCTGCCGGTAGCCGACGCTGCGCATGGCCGGGCAGTCGGCGCGCAGGTCGGGGCGCCGGCGCAGGGCGCGCACCTCGTCGACCAGGCCGGACTGCAGCATCGTGGCCGCCCGCTGCCCGATGCGCTCGTGCAAGCGCTTGCGCGAGGCCGCGGTCAGGACCAGTCGCAGGCTGGGAAAACGCGGCAGACGCGGCTGGCTGTGGTGTGCGCTCAGGCCCTTCCCGGTCAGCTCCAGCACCTCCAGCGCGCGCTGGATGCGTTGCGGGTCGCTGGGCCGAATGCGCCGCGCACTGTCCGGGTCGCGCTGGGCCAGCTCCCGATGCAGCGCCTCCCAGCCGTGTTCCCCGGCCCGGCGCGCCAGCCGCGCGCGCAAGTCGGGATCGGCCGCCGGCAGCGGGTCCAGACCATACAGCAGGGCACGAAAATACAGGTTGGTGCCGCCCACCAGCAGCGGCGTTTTCCCCGCGGCGGCCGCCGCAAGCATGGCGGCTTCCGCGTCGGCGACGAACTCGGCCGCCGAATAGGCCTGCTCGGGCTCGCGAATGTCGATCAGGGCATGCGGATAGCGGGCCAGGGTTTCGGAGTCGAGCTTGGCCGAGCCGACGTCGAGTCCGCGGTAGACCTGGGCCGAATCCACGCTGATCAGGCTGACCGGCAGGCGGTCGTGCAGCGCCAGGGCCAGGCCGGTCTTGCCGGCCGCGGTCGGTCCCATCAGCAGGATCGCCGGCGGCAGCGCGCCCGCGGCGCCGGGGCTACTGGCCACGCAGGAACAACTGGTCGAGGGCCTTCATGTCCAGCTGAACCCAGGTCGGCCGCCCGTGGTTGCACTGATCGCTGCGCTCGGTGCGCTCCATGTCGCGCAGCAAGGCGTTCATTTCGTCCAGGTTCAGGCGCCGATTGGCGCGCACCGAGCCGTGGCAGGCCATGCTCGACAGCAGGCGGTCGATATGCCCCTCGACCCGATCGCTGCGGCCCAGTTCGACCAGGTCCGCCAGCACGTCGCGGACCAGTTGCAGCACGTCGCCGCCGACCAGCAGCGCCGGCACCGAGCGGATCGTGATCGACTCCGGCCCCGAGGGCTGCAGCTCGAAACCCAGCCGCGCCAGCGACTCGGCGTGCTGCTCCAGGGCGCGCAGCTCCCCGGCCGATACCGCCAGGCGCTCGGGCACCAGCAGGGTCTGCGCCCTGACCCGGGCCTCTCCCCAGGACTGCTTGAGCTGCTCGTAGACGATGCGCTCGTGGGCGGCGTGCATGTCGACGATGACCAGCCCGTGGGCGTTTTCGGCCAGCACGAACACCCCGTGCACCTGGGCCAGGGCGAAGCCCAGCGGCGGCAGATCCCCGGCAGCGGCAGCGGCCGCGGCCGCCGGCGCGACGGTGGCCAGGCGGCCGTAGCGGGCCATGGTCTCGGCCACGCTCAGGCCCAGGCCGGTCTGGGTGCCGCCCCCCGGCCAGGCGGAAGCCGCGGCCTGGGGCGCAGCTACCGCGGCCCCGCGCGGCCGGGTTTCGCTCAGGGCACGGTGGATGCTGGAGAACAGGAAGTCATGGACCTTGCGCCCGTCGCGGAAACGCACCTCGGTCTTCTGCGGGTGCACGTTGACGTCGACGCGCCGGGGATCGATGCGGAAATGCAGCACGAAGGCCGGATGGCGTCCGTGGAACAGCACGTCCTGGTAGGCCTGGCGCACGGCATGGGCGACCAGGCGGTCGCGCACCAGACGGCCGTTGACGAAAAAAAACTGCAGGTCGGCCTGGCTGCGCGAGAAGGTCGGCCGGGCAATGTAGCCGGTCAAGGCCAGACCGTCGTGTTCGCTCTCCAATTCGAGCGCGTGCTCGATGAAGTCCTGGCCGCAGACTTCGGCCACGCGGCGGCGGCTTCCGGCCGACTCGCTGACCGACGGCAGGCGGCGCAGCGCGCGCCCGTTGTGCACCAACTCGAAGCCGCAGCCCGGGTTGGCCAGCGCCAGGCGGCGCACCACGTCGTCGATGTGTCCGAACTCGGTGCGCTCGGTACGCACGAACTTGCGCCGCGCCGGCGTATTGAAAAAGAGATCGCCCACTTCGACCACGGTGCCGGGCGGCATGCCGACCGGCTCCGGCCCGGTCACCCGACCATGCTCGGCCCGCAGTTCGGCCCCGGCGTCGGCCGCGTGCGGCCGCGAGGCCAGCCGGAGCCTGGACACCGAGGCAATGGAGGCCAGGGCCTCGCCGCGAAAACCCAGGGTCGCCACGCTTTCCAGGTCGTCCAGCGAGGCGATCTTGCTGGTCGCGTGCGGGTCCAGGGCCAGCGGCAGTTCCTCGGGCGCAATGCCGCGGC
Organism: Wenzhouxiangella sp.; assembly: GCA_007121485.1. Classification (GTDB taxonomy): domain Bacteria; phylum Pseudomonadota; class Gammaproteobacteria; order Xanthomonadales; family Wenzhouxiangellaceae; genus Wenzhouxiangella. The sequence continues at coordinate 5,275 of SKKM01000249.1, forward strand.
CGTCGTCGGCCACGCGGATGCGGCGCAGCCCGCCCTCGTCGACCTCGATGCGGATGCGGCTGGAACCGGCGTCAAGGCTGTTTTCCAGCAGTTCCTTGACCACCGAGGCGGGACGCTCGACCACCTCGCCGGCGGCAATCTGGTTGATGAGGTGCTCGGGCAGCTTGCGGATCGGCATGCCGCGCAGTGTAAAGGAAACCGTTCGGGCGTTAAGGACCCGGGGTTCTCAAGAGTTGGAGGGGATGACCAGGACGGCGCCGGGGTGGATCACGTCGCCGTTGAGATTGTTGGCCGCGCGCAGCTGGGAGACGCTGACCTGGTAGCGCTGGGCGATCACGCCCAGGGTGTCGCCGCGCTGCACCACGTGCTGGTGACTGCCGTTGCGATTGGCGGCAAACCAGGTGCCCTGCGGCGCGCTGCGCAGAAAATGGTAGCGGACGCCGCTGGCGATCGCGTTGGCCACCTGGCGCCGGTGCGCCGGCGTGTTGAGGGCCTGCTCGTCCTGCGGGTTGCTGATGAAACCGACTTCGATCAGGACACTGGGAACGTCCGGCGCGCGCAGGACCACGAAGTTGGCGCGCTCGACGTTGCTGCGGTGCACGCGCCCGACCGACCCCAGCTGCCGGAGCAGCTGCTCGGCGGCGTCCTCGCTGTATTCCAGGGCCGCGCTCTGCGACAGGTCCAGCAGCACCGAACTCAGCATGTCATCGGTCTGGTTCAGCGGCACGCCGCCGATCAGGTCGGCCTTGTTTTCCCGCTGCGCCAGCAGGCGGGCGGCCTGGCTGGAAGCGCCGCTGCGCGAAAGGATGTAGACCGAAGCGCCGCGGACGCGGAAATCGCGGAAGGAATCGGCGTGGATCGACAGGAACAGGTCGGCGCCGGCATCGCGGGCGCGCTGGTAGCGGGTCTGCAGCGGCAGGAAGTAGTCGCCGGTGCGCACCATCACCGCGCGCATGCCGGGCATCTCGTTGATGCGCCGCTCGAGTTCGCGCGCAATCGCCAGCGTGACCGTCTTTTCGTAGGTGCCGCCGGGGCCGATGGCGCCCGGATCCTCGCCGCCGTGACCGGCGTCGATGGCCACGATCATGTCGCGCTGGCCGTTGCTGGAATGGCGAACCGCCTCGCGCACCCGCTCGGCCGGGCTGGGCGCGCCCTCGGGCTTCAGGTCGATGACCAGGCGGTGTCCGTAGCGTCCGGCCGGGTCAAGCACGAAACTCTGCGGCTGGACCTTGCCTTCGAGGTCGAACACCACGCGCACGTCCGTGCCGTTGCGGATGCCGTGGCGCACTCCGGCGATAACGCCGGCGTTGTCGGCGCTGAAGGGCAGCGTGCCGGCAACCCGCGCATCGCGGATGTCGACGACAAGGCGATACGGGTCTTCCAGGGTGAAAACGCGATAGTCGACGCGCTGATCAAGATCGAGCACGGCGCGCGTGTTGTCGGGCCCGGCCCAGATGCGCAGGTTCTGCACTTCCACGGCCCAGGCCGGCCAGACGGCCAGGCTCAGCAGCAGGATCGTGCAGTATTTCCAACAACGCATCGGTCGCCTCGTCCAGCAGCGCTCGCCCACATGATGCACTTTCGGGAGGCTTTTTTCAATACAAAACGACGAGATAGGGGCGATTCCACGAACGCCTGTCAAAGATGGCCCGTAGATGGTTAAAAGTTGGCCGACGACGCCTCAGCGACGGGGCAGGAAATTCAGCGGATTTTCCGGCTGCCCGTTGCGGCGAATCTCGAAATGCAGCAGTTCCTCGTCGCGGTTGCTGACCCCCATTTCGGCGATCTGCTGGCCTGCGCGCACGGTGGCGCCCTCCTCCACCAGGCGGACGCGATTGTGGGCATAGGCCGACAGCATGGTGTCGTTGTGCTTGATGATGATCAGCTCCCCGTAACCGATCAGCGCGGTACCGCTGTAGACCACGCGGCCATCCGCCGCGGCGACCACCGGCTGGCCGGTCCGGCCGCCAATGCCGATACCGCGGCGGGTTGCCGCCGCATCGAACGGACGTACCACGCGGCCCTCGGTAGGCCAGCGCCAGGTCACACCCGCCACGGTCCTGGTCGCCGCATCACCGGCCACCGGAGGCGGCGCCGTCGTTTCGGCGCGCGGGGCGGGAGCCGGCGCGCTGGGCGCCGGGGCCTGTACCGGCTCGCGCGGCGCCGGAGGCGTGGTTGGGGCTGGTGCTGGCGCCGGCGTGGGTTCGGGCGCGGGAGCGCGCCGCGGCTCGGTCGCCGGCGGTGTGGGATCGGTGCGCGCCAGCGCTGGCGGCGCAATCAGGCGCAGTTCCTGCCCGGGCCGAATCACGAAGGGCTCGCCGATCCGGTTCCAGGCCGCCACGTCACGCCAGTCGAGGCCGTAGCGAAAGGCAATCGAGTAGAGCGTATCGCCGCGCTGCACCGTATAGATCGGCGGCGCCACCGCCCTGGGCGCGCCGGTGCGCGCCGGCGGGGCCGTCGGCGGTGCGCGTCTTCCTTCGCGGTCCTCGACCGGTGCCGGCGCCATGGGCGCGCAGGCGACCAGGGTCAGGATCGCCGCCAGCGACAGCCCAAGCAACAAGAACCCTGAACGCCAGCCTCGCGGCATCTCAATCCCCGGCGCGGTACAGCCGCGTCATTCCAGGCCTCCCAGCAGCGGCACGAAGCTGACCGGGCACAGGTCTTCCTTGACGAACTCGTCGCCGTAACGGCGTATCCGGACCAGTTCCTGGATCGACCCGCGCTGCTCCGGCGCGACCAGGATGCCGCCGTCGACCAGCTGCTCCGGCAGCGTATCCGGGATATGGCCGCCGGCGGTGACGACGATGGCGTCGAACGGCGCCTGGCTGGGCCAGCCGCCCAGCCCGTCGGCATGCCGAGTGTAGATGTTGTGCAGTCCCAGCTCGTGGAAGCGCTGCCGGGCCGTGCGCAGCAGCTCGCCGATGCGCTCGGTGGTGAAGACCTGCCGGCACAGCTGAGCCAGCACGGCGGCCTGGTAGCCCGAGCCGGTGCCGATCTCGAGCACCTTGTCGGGCAGCTTGTCGCCGAGGATGGCCTCGGTCATCAGCGCGACCACGTAGGGCTGCGAGATGGTCTGGCCGCGGCCGATGGGCAGGGCGGAGTCCTCGTAGGAGCGCGAGGACAGGGCCTCGTCGACGAAGCGGTGCCGGGGCACGGTGGCGATGGCCTGGAGCACGCGTTGGTCGCGGATGCCCTTCTCTTCCAGCCGCCGCACCAGCCGCTGCCGCGTTCCGGCCGAGGTCATGCCGATCCCCATGTCGATCCCCAGGGCCATGCTCAGGAGCCGGCGGCGAGCTTCTTGCGGTCGGTGACGCTGTTCAGCCGCTCGATCCAGTGGCTGACCTGCTCGAGGGCCTGGTATCGGGTCAGGTCCACATGGATGGGCGTGACCGAAATGTAGCCGCTGCGCACGGCGTGGAAGTCGGTGCCGGGGCCGTTGTCTTCGTCGCTGCCGGGCGGACCGATCCAGAAAAACGGCCGCCCGCGCGGATCCTCGATCGGGATGACGTCGCCGGAGCAGTGGCGATGGCCCAGGCGGGTGGTCTCGAAGCCGCGGATCTTCTCCCACGGCAGATCGGGCACGTTGACGTTGAGAATGGTGTCGGCCGGCAGTGGCTCGGCCAGCAACTGGCGCATCAGGATGACCGCGGCCTCGGCAGCGGTGGCGTAGTGCTTCGGACCTTCACCGCCGAAGGCATAAGCCAGCGAAACCGCCATGGCCGGCAGTCCCAGGAAACGTCCCTCCATGGCCGCCGCAACCGTGCCGGAGTACAGCACGTCGTCACCCATGTTGGCGCCGGCGTTGATGCCGGAAACCACCATGTCGGGCTCCTCGTCCAGCAGGCCGGTGATGGCCAGGTGCACGCAGTCGGTCGGCGTGCCGTAGACCTTGTAGCGCCCGTCGTCCTGGGGGTCGACGCGGATCGGCTGGTCCAGGGTCAGCGAGTTGCTGGCGCCGGAGCGGTCCCGATCGGGCGCCACCACGGTGATCTGGTCACAGTGCTCCGACAGCCGCTGCGCCAGCAGGCGGATGCCCGGCGCATACAGTCCGTCGTCATTGGAGATGAGAATATGCATTCGGGGTTTGTCTCTGGAAAGCCGTAACTATAATTGAATCGGCTCACCCGAACAGCATCGCAGGAGCAAGTGTCATGTCGATTGCAGACGATGAGAAGGATCTGTTCAGAGCCGAGGTCGGGCGCGTGCGCAGGGTGCGCAGCCATCGCGACCACAGCCGCCCGCCGGCGCCGCGGCCGGTTCCGGCCCAGCTCAAGCGCGACGAGCAGTCCGTGCTGGTCGAACTGGCCACGGCGCCGATCGACTTCAGCCAGGTCGAGACCGGCGAGGAAATCAGCTACCTGCGCGACGGCCTGCATCGGCGCACGCTGGGCCGGCTGCGCCGCGGGCACTGGCGGGTGCAGGACGAGATCGACCTGCACGAGATGAATATCTCCGCCGCCACCCAGTCCATCCGCGGCTTTCTCGACGAGGCCCGCACCGCCGGCTTCGGCTGCGTCAAGATCATCCACGGCAAAGGCCTGCGTTCCGGTCCCGACGGGCCCCAGCTCAAGCGCCTGACCGCCAGTCTGCTGGCGCGCCATCCGCGCGTGTGTGCCTTCGCCTCGGCCCGCCCCAACGATGGCGGCACCGGGGCGGTCTACGTGCTGCTGGACCGTTCGAAATGAACGCGGCCATGGAGACACCGCTGACGGCGATCCTGATCCTCGCAGCGGCCTGTCTCTGGTGGTTGTCGGCGATTCGCGCGCGCGACCTGGCGCGCAGCGTCGCCGCCGCGTTCTGCCGGCGCCACGGCTGGCAGTTGCTGGACCAGACGGTCGCCCTGAGCTCGATGTGGCCGACGCGGGCCAACGACCGCCTGTGCTGGCGGCGGCGCTATCGATTCGACTTCAGTCCGGATGGGGGCGCACGCAAATCGGGCGAACTGACGCTGGAGGGCACGCGTGCGGTGTCGATCACCGCGGAGTTGCCTGAAGGTGGAACGCTGGTCGAGTGAGACGCGCGCTTATTTGACGACGCGCAGGTTCGGTCCGGAGCGTTTTTTGGCCTGCGCCTTCTTCTCGTCGTCACCGGCCTCGGCCTTGGCGTCTTCGCCCTGCTCTTCATCCTCGTCGGCGAACATCATGCCGCGCCCGTTTTCGCGCGCGTAGATGGCGTCGACGGCGGCGGTGGGCACGCTGACGGCCTGGGAAACGCCGGCAAAGCGGGCGACGAAGGAAACCAATTCGGCGTCGATCAGCAGATCGCGCACCGCGGTCGGGCTGATGTTGAGCACCACCTTGCCGTCCTGGATCGCCGAGTCGGGAACGACCACGTCCGGGTGTGCGGCATCGGCGATGATGTGGGGCGTCATGCCGGAGTCGACGATCCACTCGTGCATGGCGCGCAGCAGGTAGGGACGGCTGGCCAGCATGGCGCTCAGTCGCCTTCGCGCATCGCCCGTTCCACTTCGGTCAGGCTGCGCTGGAACGAGTCGCGGCGGAACATCCGGTCCATGTACTTGGAAAGCTTGGGCACCCGCTTCGGGTTCAGGTCGATGCCGTAGGCGGGCAGGCGCCACAGCAGCGGCACCAGCGCGCAGTCGGCCAGCGACAGCTCGTCGTTGAGCAGGAAGGGCGTCAGGCCGAACAGATCGTCCGAGGCCAGCAGGCTGTCGTGCAGGGCCTTCTTGGTGGCGGCGACTTTTTTCTCGCCGCCGGAGGTTTCGATGGTCTTGCCGGCCTCGACCCAGTCGCGCTGGACCCGGTACATGGCCAGCCGCAAACGCGAGCGCGAGACCGGATCAACCGGCATCAGCGGCGGATGCGGGTAGCGCTCGTCCAGATATTCGGCCACCACCCAGGTGCCGTAAAGCACCATGTCGCGGTCGACCAGGGTCGGCGTCTCGCCGTAAGGGTTGAGCTCGGCCAGGTCGGCCGTGGCCGCCCTGTCCTGCTCGACGTGGATGATCTCGACGTTGATCCCTTTTTCGGCCAGAACGAAGCGCACCCGGTGACAATCCAGGCAGCTTTCGGATGAGTACAGGGCCATCATGGCTCCTGTCCCCGGCGAGACGCTCCCGCAACCCGGATCGTCCGGCCCTGGCAGGTCACTTCTTCACATCCTTCCAGTATTCGCGATACAGGAGGAAGGCCAGGAAGGTGAACAGCGACAGGAACAGCAGCACCCAGACGCCGACGCGCTGGCGCTTGAGCTTGGCCGGTTCGCCGACGTACTGCATGAAGGCGGTGATGTCGCGCACCACGCGGTCGAACTCGGTCGGCGACAGGCGGCCGGGACGCTCCAGCTGCAGACCGACCACCCGGGTCGTCTCGTTGCCGTCGGAATCGGTCACGGTTTCGGTCACCGCACGCTGGATGCCCTGCAGGTCCCACAGCACGTGCGGCATGGCCGGATTTTCCAGCACGATGTTGTTCCAGCCATCCTCGGTCAGGTAATAGCCGCGCAGGAAGGTGTAGATCCAGTCCGGGCCTCGGGAACGGGATTTCAGGCTCAGATCGGGCGGCGCCTTGCCGAACCATTCGACCGATTCCTCGTAAGGCATCGACGACATCATGTAGTCGGTGATCTCGAGATCGCCCGGAATCAGGAATTCCTGGACCAGCTCCTCGCTCAGGTCCAGATCGTCCACCAGGCGCTGGAAGCGCTGGAACTGCATGGAATGACAACCCATGCAGTACTGCACATACAGCGAGGCGCCGCGCTGCAGGGAAGCCCGGTCAAACACGTTCGTCCCGGCCGAGTCGAGATTGCCGGCCTTGGCGGCGTAGGCCGGTGCGGGCAGCGGGAGCAGCAGCACGGACAGCGCCAGGATGCGGATCAGGGGCTTCATGTGGTTATGCGCTCCGGAACGGGTTTGGTGTGCTCGATACTGGTCCAGATCGGCATCAGCAGGAAGAAGCCGAAGTAGATCACCGACCAGAAGCGAATCTCGGCGATGCTCGCATCAGGCGACAGACCCAGCATCGACAGCCTCACGAACGCGATGACCAGCAGGCCCAGCGCGATTTTCGACGGCCAGCCGCGATAGCGCAGCGAGTTGACCGGGCTGCGGTCCAGCCACGGCACCACGAACAGGATCAGCACCGCCGCGCCCATCAGGATCACGCCCATGAGCTTGTTCGGCACGGCCTGCAGGATGGCGTAGAAGGCCGTGAAGTACCACACCGGCGGGATGTGCTCCGGCGTGACCAGCGGATCGGCCTCGACGAAGTTGTCGGGCTTGAGGAAGTAACCGCCGCCCTCGGGCCAGAAGAACACGATGAAGGCCGCGATCAGCAGGAAGCAGCCGGCGTAGAAGATGTCCTTGACCGTGTAGTACGGGTGGAATGGAACCGCGTCCAGCGGCCGGCCCTGGGAGTCCTTCTTGGCCTTGATGTTGACGCCTTCCGGGTTGTTCGAGCCCACCTCGTGCAGCGCGGCCAGGTGGAGCACGACCAGCAGCAGCAGCACCAGCGGTAGCGCGACCACGTGCAGGGCAAAGAAGCGGTTGAGCGTGGAATCGGCGACCAGGAAGTCACCGCGGATCCAGTCGACCAGCTCAGGCCCGATCACGGGCACCGCGCCGAACAGCGAGATGATCACCTGCGCGCCCCAGAACGACATCTGGCCCCACGGCAGCACGTAGCCGGTGAACGAGATGGCCATCAGGATCAGGAAAATCGCGACGCCGAGGATCCACACCAGCTCACGCGGCTTCTTGTAAGAGCCGTACAGAAGCGCGCGGAACATGTGCAGATAGACCACGACGAAGAACAGCGAGGCGCCGGTGGAGTGCATGTAGCGGATCATCCAGCCCCACTGCACGTCGCGCATGATGAACTCGACCGAGGCGAAGGCCCGCTCCGCGTCCGGCTTGTAGTGCATGGTCAGGAAGATGCCGGTCAGGAGCTGGTTGACCAGCACCAGCAGCGACAGCGCGCCGAAGATGTACCAGAAGTTGAGGTTCTTCGGCGCCCAGTATTCGCTCAGGTGCTGCTTGTAGAAGGCCTTGACGCCGGCACGCTCGTTGATCCACTGGTCAACGACATCGACCGACCGGGCAATGGGACCTGCTGACTTTGCCATGGTTTACGCTGCTCCTTCGGGGTCGACGCCGATTATGATGTTGTCGTCGTCAACGTAGCTGTGAGGCGGAATCAGCAGGTTGCGACCGGCCGGAACCCCGCGGAACACGCGCCCGGCCAGGTCGAAGGTCGAGCGGTGACAGCCGCAGAAAAACCCGCCGCGCCAGTCGGCGTCGAAGGGCTGGGCCCCCACCTGCGGAATCATCGACGGCACGCAGCCCAGGTGGGTGCAGTGCATGTTCAGGACCAGGTATTCGGGCTTGATCGAGCGGTGCTCGTTGCGCGCGTACTCCGGCTGCTGGCCGGCGTCGTCCGAGTCCGGATCGCGCAGGCGCGGCTCCACGACCGGCAAGTTCTCGAGCATGGTCTGGGTGCGGCGCAGGATGCCGATGGTCGAACCGCGCCACTGCACGCGCACCAGCTGGCCAGGCTCCAGGTCGCCGATGAAGACTTCGACCGGGGCGCCGACGGCCAGGGCCCGCGCGCTGGGGCGCAGCGACGCCAGGAAAGGCCACGCGGCAGCCGCCACGCCGACGGCGCCTACCGCTCCCGTGGTGGCCAGCAGCAGCCGACGCCGGGACGGGTCAGCAGTGGGTTGAACGGATGCAAGCTGTTCTGTTTCAGACATGAATCACTCCGGGCGTTGATAAAGAACCCGAGGCAGGCTCACCGCGGCGAGCTCGCCTCAAGTCCACGCTTCCGACACCAAATTACTGTTACCCGCACCAGGAGACAAACGCCTCCGGACGCACAACCCGTGTATTGCGGGGGATGCCAGTCTGCATTTTAGCGAAATATTAAGAATAGGGGCAATTATACTGTCGGCCGTGTAAAGCGCGTCCTTCATTGTCCGCGCCATTCCCCCTCCGATGCCTGCACGGCCGCCACCTTGACCAGAACCCTGCTCTTCGCGCTGCAATTCGTGATGATCGGCCTCGCGATCGCCTTCATCGCGGTCTGGCTGCGTCCCGACCTGCTGCCGGCCCTGCGGCCCCAGCCGGCCAGCGCGCCGACGCCGCACTCGTTCGCCGACGCGGTCAACCGCACCGCGCCGGCCGTGGTCAGCGTCTACACCCGCACCCTGGTCACCGAACCGCTGGCCGGCGCCTCGGCCGACCCGCTGCTGCGCCTGCTGTACCGCGACCGCACGGTGACGCGGCCGCGGCGCGGCCTGGGCTCCGGGGTGATCCTGAGCGAGGACGGCCTGATCCTCACCACCCTGCACGTCATATCCGGCGTCGACGACATCGTCGTCGCCCTGTGGGACGGCCGCACCGTTGAAGCCCGGCTGATCGGCGCCGACCCGGCCACTGACCTGGCCGTGCTCAAGATCGACCTGGACGGCCTGCCGGCCGCCGACCTGGCCAGCGATGTCAACCTGCGCACCGGCGACATCGTCTTGGCCATCGGCAACGCCTTCGGCCTGAGCCACACGGTGACCATGGGCATCGTCAGCGCCACCGGGCGCGGCCAGCTCAACCTGACCGCGCTCGACGACTTCATCCAGACCGATGCGGCCATCAACGCCGGCAACAGCGGCGGCGCGCTGATCAACCCGCGCGGCCAGGTGGTCGGCATCAACTCGGCCATGCTCAGCCAGAACCTGGGCGCGCAGGGCATCGGCTTTGCCATCCCGGCCCGGCTGGCCCACCGGATCGCCTCGCAGATCATCGACTACGGCGCCGTCCAGCGCGCCTGGCTGGGCGCCGAGCTGGCCGACGTCACGATCACCTTCGACCGTCCGCTGGGCAGCCAGCGCGGGGCACGCATTACCCAGGTCCATGACGGCGGCCCGGCCTGGGCGTCCGGCCTGCGGCCCGGCGACGTGCTGCTGAGCGCCGACGGCAGCCCGGTCGGTTCGGCCCGTGACCTGATGCTGCGCGTCAGCCAGCTTGAGCCCGGGCACGAACTGGAAGTCGAGGTGATTCGCGGCGGGCAGCTGTTCACCACCGGCGTGACCCTGATCCAGCAGCCGCCGCTGCGCTCCTGAGCCGGCCGGGACGCTTCGGCTAGAATGCGCGGCAGCCTTCGAGGGAAATTCGACACGTGAGCATCAAATCAGACCGCTGGATTCGCAGCATGGCCGAGCAGCACGGCATGATCGAGCCGTTCGAGCCGGGCCAGGTGCGCTCGGTCGAGGGCCGCAAGCTGGTCTCCTACGGCACCTCCAGCTACGGCTACGACGGCCGCTGCGCCGACGAATTCAAGATCTTCACCAACATCAACTCGGCCATCGTCGACCCCAAGAACTTCGACGAGAACAGCTTCGTCGACTTCAAGGGCGACACCTGCATCATCCCGCCCAACTCGTTTGCCCTGGCGCGCACGGTCGAGTACTTCCGCATTCCACGCAACGTGCTGACCATCTGCCTCGGAAAATCCACCTACGCGCGCTGCGGCATCATCGTCAACGTCACCCCTCTGGAACCCGAGTGGGAAGGCCACGTCACCCTGGAATTCTCCAACACCACGCCCCTACCGGCGCGCATCTACGCCAACGAAGGCGTCGCCCAGTTCCTGTTCCTGGAATCCGACGAGGCCTGCGAGACCTCGTATGCCGACCGCGCCGGCAAATACATGGGACAGCGTGGGGTTACTCTGCCAAAGGCATAGATTTAAGGATAAAGAGCCTCTCGCCAAGACGCCAAGGCGCCAAGGAAAAGAATGGGTAGGTCGGGGTTACATCCCCGACGGACGATGCCCGACTAACCCGAACGATCCGGGCAGCCACCCCCATAGCCCCTTCAAGTGTTTTCCTTGGCGTCCTTGGCGTCTTGGCGTCTTGGCGAGAGGCCTTTCAGGACCATGCCTGACCATGGCTCCGCACGTCGGCCACGTAGGGCCGACCTACTCTACGATCTTGATCTTCGGCATCCGCACGGCCTTGTTGCGCGCCTGCACCGCCAGCAAGCCGGCCGTGCGCCGGGCAATCTCGCGGAAGCGCAGGCTGGCCGGGTGGTCCGGATCGGCCACGACCACCGGGGCGCCTTCGTCGGTCGATCGTCCCAACCCCGCATTCAGCGGCACCTGGCCCAGCAGCGGCAAACCCAGCTCGGCAGCGATGCGCTCGCCGCCGCCGCGGCCGAACACGGCCTCCTCGTGCCCGCAGTTGGAGCAGATGTGCGTGCTCATGTTCTCCAGCACCCCAAGCACCGGGATCTTGACCTGGCCGAACATCAGCGCCGCGCGCCTGACGTCGTCGACGGCCACTTCCTGCGGCGTGGTCACGGCAATGGCGCCGGCCACCGGGATCTTCTGCGCCAGACTGAGCTGGATATCGCCGGTGCCGGGCGGCAGGTCGATGATCAGGTAGTCCAGGTCCTCCCACAGGGTCTGGGTGAACATCTGCTGCAAGGCCTGCGTGGCCATGGGCCCGCGCCAGATCATGGCCTGGTCCTGCTTGACCAGCACGCCGATCGACATGGCCTGCAGGCCGTGCGCCTGCATCGGCAGGATCTTCTGCCCGTCCGTGGTACGCGGCCCGCCCTTCAGACCCAGCATGCGCGGCTGGCTGGGGCCGTAGATATCGGCGTCCAGGATGCCGACGCTGGCGCCCTCGGCCTGCAGGGCCAGGGCCAGGTTGACCGCCACCGTCGACTTGCCCACCCCGCCCTTGCCGGACGACACCGCCAGCACGTTGCGCACGCCCGGGATCGGGGTCAGGCCTTCCTGCACCTTGTGCTCGGTGACCTGGAAGCCGACGTCCACCGTCACCGCCTCGACCTCGTCGTCGGCCATCAAGGTGCTGCGCACCACGTTGGCCAGCAGCTGCGCCCAGCCGGC
>SKKM01000184.1 GCA_007121485.1 Wenzhouxiangella sp.
TCGCGGTAGCCCGGCATGGGCATGGTGCGAAACCGGTCCGGCCCGATAACCAGCACTTCGTGGCCCATCAGGCTCAGTTGCTCGCTGGTGTTCTCCAGCGTCCGCACCACGCCGTTGACCTGGGGCTGCCAGGCATCACTGATCAGCAGGATTTTCATTGGCGGCAGATTGCTGGCCGGCGATGACAGCGCCATGACCGCAAGATCAAGATTGGGTGACCGATCGCGCCGTCCCGTCACCAAAGTTTTACCGCGCTGCCATGGATTCGTCGCCTTGACCACCTACCGTTCGCTGCATACCCGCCGGGATGAAGCCGCATGCGCACGACCGCCCGAGCTTTTGCCGCCATCGATGGACTCGAATACCGGCTGTGCCGCTGGATTCACCGCGCCGGGCACTACCGGCCGCTGCGCGCGCTGTTCGCCGGCGTCAGCCGCCTGGGCGACGGCATGGTCTGGTACGCGATGCTGCTGGTCCTGCCGCTGGCCGCCGGCAAGGCCGGCCTGGTCGCCGCCCTGTCGATGGCCGTCGGCGCGCTGTTCGGACTGCTGATCTACAAGGGGCTGAAATCCGTGCTGGTGCGCGAGCGGCCGTTCATCTCGCATCCGGACATCGACTGCCTGACCGCGCCGCTGGACCGCTACAGCTTTCCCTCAGGCCATACCCTGCACGCCGTGTTCTTCGCCGTCGTCGCCTCGGCCTGGTTCCCGCTGCTGGGCCCGGCGCTGTTCGGATTCGCGGGCCTGGTCGCCTTGTCGCGGCCGGTGCTGGGGCTGCATTACCCGACCGACGTGGTGGTCGGCGGCCTGATCGGCTGGGCGCTCGCCCTGCTGGTGCTGCACCAGGTGCCGCCCGGCACGATGGTCTAGTCGCAGTCGCCCGCGATTGCCTGGCCCATCGCGGCCCTCAGGCCAACAAGACCTCCAGCGCCCGCCGGCCGGCTGCCGGCAGCCGTCGCCGCAGGCGATCCCGGCCCATCAGCTGGGCGGCAATCAGGCGAGTGGCGAAGGGCCGGGCCGACTCCATCAGGTCCAGGTCCGGGTAGATCGCGTGCGAAACCCCTTCGACCGTGACCAGGGCCTTGACCAGCAGGCCGTAGCCGGCCGGGATGGTGATGCGCTGGTCGGCCAGCATGGACAGGAAGCCCAGGGCAAAGCTGCGCACGTCTGCGCGCGGCGGGTCGAGCAGGTGTCGTTTGACCAGCCCTGCCATTTCCCGGCGCACAGTGTCCTCCCGTTCCGCCGTCACCTCCAGGCCCAGCTCGCGCGAGTAGCGCAGTGCCCGATCGGCGTCGCCGTAGACCAGTCCGATGAGCACCTGGGCGATGGCCTCGCGCTGGGCTGAACTGGTCCGGCCGACAATGCCGAAGTCCAGGAAACAGAGCTGTCCTTGCGGAGTGACAAACAGGTTGGCCGGGTGCAGGTCGGCGTGGAAATAGCCCAGCACCAGCACCTGGCGCATGAACACCTCCGCGCCGTGCGCGGCCAGCGTGCGCGCGTCGATGCCGGCGCGCTCGGCCTCGCCGATCTCGCTCAGGCGCCAGCCCTCGACGTACTCGCTGACCAGCACGCGCCGGGTGGTGTGGCGCCAGACCACGCGCGGCACGATGACGAATCGATCATCGGCAAAGTCCTGGCCGAAGCGGTCGGCGATGCGGCCCTCGTTGCGCAGATCCAGTTCGCGGCCCAGCATCCCGCTGAACTCGTCCATCAGCGCGGCAGGCCGCCAGCGAGCCAGCCTGCGCCAGCGGTTCAGCCGCTCAGCCCAGCGTCTCGCGACGGCCAGGTCGGCGGCAATCAGCGCCTCGATGCCGGGGCGCAGGACCTTGATCGCGACCGGCGTGCCGGCAGCCAGCTCGGGGCCGATAACCGGCCGATAGGCGCGCCGAAGCTTGGCCCGGTGGACCTGGGCGACCGAGCCGGCGGCGATGGCTTCGTCCTCGAAGTCGGCGAACAAGGCATCGGGGTCGGCTCCCAGCTCGCGCCGGATTTCGGCCCGAATCGAATCGGCTGACACGGCGGCGACCCGGTCCTGCAGCTGTTCCAATTCGAACACGGTTTCCGGCGCGAACACGTCGGGCCGCACCGAGGCCAGCTGGCCGAGCTTGATGAAGGCCGGCCCCAGGCGCTCGCAGGACAGGCGCGCCTCACGGGCGATCAGCGCGCGCCGACGGTGGCCGCGCATCAGGCCGAAGCGGGTCTGCCAGGAGATTTTCAGCGCGCTCTTGAGCGCGGCCAGCAGCAGCTGCCGGCCTCGGCTGCCTTCAGTCACCGCGGCGGGCAGCCAGGCCGTCGACCGTGGCCTGCAGGGATTCCATGCAGCCGCGCAGTTCGCGGATTTCGAAGGCCAGCGCGTCGAGTCGCTCGGCCAGATCGCCGGATGACGCGGCCGCTGCATCGCCCCCGTCTTCGGCCAAGCGTGCCTTGAGCTTTTCCTTCTCCTCGTCGACCAGCGCCGCCAGGCCGTGGACGAAGGCGTCCGGCCCCTCGCTCATGCTGCCGGGCTGCTGCTTTTGGCCCTGCGCCACGGCCGCCTTCCAGCCCTCGTCGGCGCTCTCGTGAAACAGCGCCCAGGCGGCCAGCAGTTTGATGAAGTCCTGGTTCACGGCCTCTCCCCGCTTTCCGATGTCCCGCAGTATATCCAGAGGCTTCAGCCGCGCGCCTGCTCGATCTCCCAGACCAGTCGGGCAGCGGTGCGGGCGGTGCGGCCGTCCAGGTCGTGGGCCGGGTTGAGTTCGGCGATGTCGGCCAGCAGCCAGCGACAGCCGGAGTCCCGGCAGATGCGGGCGGCGGCGTGCAGGCAGTCGATCACGAAGGCGGGAGAAATACCCAGCGCGGCCGGGGCGCTGACGCCGGGCGCGACGGCGGCCGGCAGCACGTCGAGGCAGACGGTGACGTACAGGGCATCGACGCGCTCGACCAGGCGGGTGATCAGGCTTTCCGCGGCAGGCAGGTCGCAGTCCCGATCGCGCAGGAATTCCACGCTCAGCTCGGCCGCGGTGGCAAACAGCGCGCGCGTGTTGGCCGCTTCGCTGATGCCGATGCAGGCGTAGTCAAAGGGTAGATCATGCTCGCGGCACCATTCGGCGGCCTGGAAGAACGGGGTGCCGGAACTGGCGTGCGGCGATGGTCGGCGCAGGTCGAAATGGGCGTCGAAGTTGAGTATCCCCAAACGCCTGCCCGGATCGGACAGAGCCAGGTATCGCCGCGCGGCCTGGAAGCTGGCCCAGCCGATCTCATGGCCACCGCCCAGGCCGATCAGGAAGTGACCCTGGGCCAGGATTTTGGACCCCGCCTCGGCATAGCCCGACTGCGCGGCGGCCAGATCGGTATCGGCGCGCAGATCGCCGGCGTCATACAGCGGCCGCTCGCCGTGCGCGGGCAAATTGGCCAGGGCGCGGCGCAGCGCTGCGGGGCCGTCTGCGGCACCCACCCGGCCCTGGTTCAGCGCCACGCCCCGGTCGGATGCAAGGCCGAGCAGACAGGTGCCCGGCGGGCCCTGATCGAATGGCCGAACCACTTGGTGCCAGCGCCGCCCGGCCGCGCCATCTTCGGCGTCGACCCGGCCTTGCCAGATGTCTGGGTTCATCGCTTCCCGCATGCGCGCCCGGCTGTTGCCCGAACTGTTGGAGCCTCTGGTACGCGAGTGTACCCCGCCAATGACGGGGTACACTGGATCGAGTCAGGGCCGCTGTCGCTTGCAGCGGCGTCACGTTCCGCCCTTCTTCGCGGATTCGGGCGGCAAGGAGCCGAAGCCATGGGCGCCAGTCCTACGCGCCAACTCTGGGATCGCGTCACCGTCTTCGACGGCAGCCGTACATGGCCGCAGCCCATGGCGGTGATCGTTTCCGACGAGCGCATCGAGCGGCTGATCCCGGCGTCTGAACTCAGCGCGGATCAACGTGCCGGCTGCGAGCTCATGGCCAGCGGCGGCGTGATCACGCCCGGGCTGATCGACTGCCACACCCACCTGGTCTTCGCCGGCCATCGCGCGGCCGAGTTCGAGCAGCGCCTGGAGGGCGCGAGCTATGCCGACATTGCCGCGGCCGGCGGCGGCATCCTGAGCACCGTGCGCGCGGTGCGCGCGGCCAGTGAGGATGAGCTGCTCGACCAGACCCGGCCGAGGCTGCAAGCGCTGATGGCTGACGGCGTCACCACCGTCGAGATCAAGTCCGGCTACGGCTTGAGCCTGGAAGACGAGCTGAAGATGCTGCGCGCCGCCTGCCGCTTGGGTCGGGAGTTGCCGGTGCGCGTGCTGACCACCTTTCTCGGCGCCCACGCCCTGCCGCCGGAATTCTCCGGACGGCCGGATGCCTACATCGACGAGATCTGCGAGCGCATGCTGCCCGCGGTCGCCGAGGCCGGTCTGGCCGACGCGGTCGACGTGTTCTGCGAGCACATCGCGTTCAGCCCGGCCCAGTGCGAGCGCGTGTTCCAGGCCGCGACCCGGCTCGGTCTGCCGGTCAAGATCCACGCCGAGCAGTTGTCCAACCAGCACGGCACGGCCCTGGCCGCCCGCTTCAGTGCCCTGTCGGCCGATCACCTGGAGTGGCTGGATGAAGCAGGCGTTGCCGCCATGGCCGAATCCGGCATGGTCGCCACCCTGCTGCCTGGTGCGTTCCTGACCCTGAAGGAAACCCGCCTGCCGCCGATTCCGGCCCTGCGCGAGGCCGGCGTGCCGATGGCGGTGGCGACCGACGGCAATCCCGGCTCCTCACCGATGTTCCAGCTGACCCTCATGCTCAACCTGGCCTGCACCCTGTTCGGCGTGACCCCGACCGAGGCCGTGCAGGGCGTGACGCGCCACGCCGCCCGGGCACTCGGGCTGCAGGGCCAGCTGGGCGAACTGGCCGCGGGCAAGATGGCCGATTTCTGCCTGTGGCGCATCGACGATCCGGTCGAGCTGGCCTATGCCGTCCAGCCCGGCCGCCTGCAGCAGCGGGTGTTCGCGGGTGAAATCACGCACGGCGCCCCAGATTCCGGAGTGACACCATGACCCAGAACCCCGATCCCCGTCACGCCCCCGGCCGCGAGATTCGTCCGCCGACCGGCACCCAGTTGAATACCCGCAGCTGGCTGACCGAGGCCGCCCTGCGCATGCTGATGAACAACCTGCACCCGGATGTGGCCGAGGACCCGGAGCGCCTGGTGGTCTACGGCGGCATCGGCCGGGCGGCGCGCGACTGGGCCTGCTTCGACACCATCGTCGAGGTGCTCAAACGTCTCAAGGACGACGAGACCCTGCTGGTGCAAAGCGGCA
>SKKM01000285.1 GCA_007121485.1 Wenzhouxiangella sp.
CGCTCGGCGCTGGCGGTCAGTCGCGCCGGTCATGGTCTGCCCGCGCCGGGTTTCTTCGATCGCGCCGGTCGCCTTGGGTTGTTCGATGGTGGAGACGCCCGGCGTTTCCATCAGCATTTGCTCGACGCGCTGTTTCGTACCGGCAGCTGAAACCGCCGACAGTCGATACCTGGGCGGAGTTCTTTCCAGTCGAAGACGGTGGCGTTTGCGTGTAAGATGCCGGCTCCAGCCGCTCAAGGGGGGCGGCGGCATCGACCGTGACTTCAGCCGGCGTTGAGACACCTGCGAATGAAACGATCCATATTCACACTGCTGTCCGTCGCCTTGATCCTCGGCGGTTGCGCGACCATGAGCCCTGACGAGTGCCGTACCGCCGACTGGTACCTGCTCGGTGAGATGGATGCTCGCTCGGGGCGGACTGCGGCGCACTTCGCCAGCCGCGATCGCGCCTGCCGGGAAGCCGGTTTCCCGGCCGACGAGCAAAGCTGGCGCGAGGGCTGGGAGCACGGACTGACCGTATTCTGCACCGCACCGCAGGGCTTCCGCTTTGGGCGCGACGGTGGTCGCTACGAGCCAATCTGCCCGGGCGCGCTTGAACCGGATTTCCTGTCCGGTTATGACATCGGGCGCCAGATGTACGTGCTGGGCGACCGCATAGAGAGTCTGCGCAGCGAGATCCAGCTTGTCGATGTGAGTCTCCGGGAGGCGGCCGGAAATGGTAGTCTCACTGATGAAGAGCTGGCGGCCTTGCAAAGGCGGCAAGAACTCTTGTCCAGGCAGGCGCGCGAGAACGAACTCAGGCTGGCGGAACTGAGCGGCTTGGCTCGCGGTCTGGGGCTGCACTGAGCCCGCCATGCTCGCCATGGTTCGAGACCAGATTTCCGGGGAAGCGATGACGCTTGAGCAGTTCATCGAAAAATTGCTGGGCGCTTACGAAGCGTTCGCAACGAGCGAGGCCGATCAGCCTTCGGCTTGCCTGTGCCTGACGCTTGATCACTGGGAGCGCTTCCGGGAGCAGTATGGCTACAGTGGCCTGATTGATCTGGTCGGCAAGGTCAAGGCCATGATGCTGGCTGAATCGGATGTGGAAATCCTTGCCTGTGCCCTGAATGAGCGTTGCGTGCTGGCCTTGCTGCCGCAATGCTCCCTGAAAACGGCAGAGAAGCAGACCGACAAGCTGTTTCGCCTGGTCGGCGAGGACACCTTCGCAATCGGCGAGGAGACCGTTGCGCTTTCGGTCAGCGTCTGCTTTACCGAGTTCGATCATCGCTTCACCAGCGCCGACCAGCTGCTCCTGAACCTGATCAAGAGCACCGAGCAGATCAGCGCCTCGGGCGGCAACGTGGTCAAGCGCATCCGACCGAATGTCTCTGCCGGTCAGGCGAGCGCGAGTGACCAGCAAATGCTCGGCTTGCTGATGGAGTCGCTACGCAAGGATGCCGTCAAGGTGCTGTTCCAGCCCTTGATGGCAACGGCCGGCGAGCCTTCGAAAAGCTTCCAGATGTTGCCCAGGATTACCGCATCGGACGGCTCCCTGATCTCCGCTGCGCAATTCGTGCCGGTGGCCCGCCAGGCCCGCGTGCTTGGCGTTCTCGACCGCTGGATGATCCAGCGGGCCATCCATCTGCTGGTCAACGACTATCACCTGCAGCCCCTGCGTCTTTTCCTGAGCCAGGGTGAGAGCCTGCTGGTCAACCCGGAGCGTAGAGACTGGCTGCGCAGGCTGGTCGAAAAGCATCCCGGTGTATCGGGCAAACTGGTGCTGGACTTTGCGCTCGAGGATGCGCTGGCCAACCTGAAGAGCGCGGCCGAACTCCTCGCTCTGGCCGATGAACTGGGAATCGAGGTGTGTCTGTCGCGCGTCGATGAGCACAGCAAGTGGGATCTGCTGAGCGACCGCCTGCGTGTCGATTACATCAAGATGTCGCCGGAATTCGTCCAGCGCCTGGGACAGGAGGACAAATTGGAGCGGGTCTTCCAGGACGCCAGTGCACCGGTGCGAGAGCAGGGTACCCGGGTGATCATGCCAATGGTCGAAGACGCTGCCGCCGCGGCGAATTTGTGGCGGACCGGCGCCGATTACATGCAGGGCTACATGATCGAGAGGGAAGTCGAAACCCTGGAACTGGGCGACTGACGTCGGTTTACCCGCTTCATTCCAGGGATAAACGCGCCAGTGCCACGCCGACATCCTCGTCGGTCGGCCCGATGTCGAATCCCAGCGAATCGGCCAGGGTCAGCATCGGGCGGTTTTCGGTCAGGATGAAACCGTAGATGGCCTCGAGCTTCCGACTTCGGCACCATTCGATCAACTGCTCCATCAGGTAGCGACCCAGGCCGTGGCCGCGGATCTCCGGGGCAATGACGATGGCGAACTCGGCCTCGCGGCCGTCGTCGTCCACCGCCGTGCGCGCCACCGCTGCGATCAGTGCCTCCTCGGGAGGCTTGGCTTCGACCAGGGCCAGGGCAAAAGCCCGCTCCGGGTCGATCTCGGTCAGCTGCTTGGCGTACTCCGGTGTCAGTTCCTTGAGCGGATGCATGAAGCGCATGCGCACATCGTGGGGGCTCAGTTTCTGAAAACTGATTTGCAGGGTGTCGGCATCACGCGGCTGTATCGGTCGCATCAGCAGCCGGGTACCGTCTTTCAGTTCGATCGCTGCACACCAGGGGCGCCCGAGCTCGATAACCTGGAAGGGCGGTTCAGGGGTCTTGCTGCTGGGCATCGGCTTTATCCCGTGCTAGGCACAAATCCATTAAGACCATGAACGGTCGCAAAAAGCTCACGCGCTGAGCGCGCCGCCGCAGCTCGAACCCTGACCGGCGGTGCAGCCGTAGCAGTGGTCGGCAACATTGATTTTGCGCGGCGGCCCCGATCGCGACAGCAGATCGCGCAGGTGCAGTCGTTCTTCCTGGTCGCCGAGAGGTAGTCCCAGCATCTGGTTGAAGTCGCAGTCGTACAGGTAGCCGCGATAGTCCACGCTGATCAGGCTGCGGCACATGACCGCCTTGAGGTTGGCCGGCTGGTAGGCGTTCTTGAGCAGGCTCATGTAGTCGTCGAACTGCCCCTTGGACAGCAGGATGGCGCCGAAGCGCTTGATCGGCATGTTGGTGATGGTGAACAACTGGTTGAACACGATACCGAATTCCTCGCCCAGCAATTGCTTGTAGTCGGCCTGGAGCTGTGACTGCGACGGCGGCAGGCTGGGCCCGAGCGGGTTGTAGACCAGGTTGATCACCAGCCCGCTGCCCTCCATGCCGTAACCGAGGCGGTTGAGCGTCTGCAAAGCCTTGATCGAGGCTTCGAACACCCCGTTGCCGCGCTGGGCGTCGACGTTGTCTTTGGAGTAGCAGGGCAGGGAGGCGATCACCTCGATGCGCTGGGCAGCCAGGAATTCACCGACCCACTCGTAACCGGGCTCCTCCATGATGGTCGGGTTGAGACGATCCATCACGTGCAGCCCGCGTTCGCGTGCCTGTTCGACCAGCCAGCGGAAATCCGGGTTCATTTCCGGCGAGCCGCCGGTGAGGTCCAGCTTGCCGACCTGGAGATGATCGGCCACGGCCAGCGCGTCTTCCATGGTGGTCCGGCTCATCAACTCCTTGCGGTTTGGGCCGGCGGCGACATGGCAGTGGATGCAGGCCAGATTGCACAGGTAACCCAGGTTGAGCTGCAGGGTGTCGACGCGGTCGCGCTGGATGGCTGGAAAATCAGTGCTTTGCAGCAGGGGAGTGGTGTCTTTCACGGGTCCGGCGGCTGATCATGAAGGGGTTTTCGGGCTAACAAGCGCAGCCACTCTATCAAGTCGGACTGAAGCGGATGTGGTTCTCTCAAGCCCTGCAGTTCTTCGATCACGATGCTCAGGTCGTCGAAGCGATCCAGGTCGGAGCGCGAATCCAGGCGCAGCCAGTTCGGATGCTCGCCGACGGCCTGCATGAAGTGCTCGGCGACGCCGGACAAACCGTAGGCCGGTGCATTCCAGGCCGAGGCCGGGAGCCGGTGGTTGGCGCCGATCAGCCAGAAACCGCCGTCGGCGGCCGGTCCGATGACGCCGCGGTCGGGACCGGCCAGCAAATGCCCGGCCGCGGCCTTTAGCTGGCCGGTCTCCAGTTGCGGCAGATCGGCGCCGATCAGTATGCCGGCGCCGTGCCGTCGGCAAAGTTCATCATGCACCGACTGCATGCGCTCACCCAGCCCGTCTCCCAGCTGCAGCAGCCGCGGCAGATGTCGCCAGTCGGGGTGCTCCAGGCCTTCGGCTTCGGCCACCGCCCAGTAGACCGGGCCGACCGCTGCCGCCACGGCAACGGCGCTGACCACCTCGGCGCAGCGTCGATGGCACGCTTCGGCCTGCCGGGCGCCGATGCTGGCGGCGAGGCGGGATTTGACCGCCGAGATGCCGGGAGTCTTGACGAAGATCGCAATTGCGCTCATGGCAACGGCCCCGGGGGAGGGCTGAGCCTGGCCTCCCGAATCAGCCGGCGCGCATTGAGCTGGTGTTGCCAGGTGGTACGCAGCCAGCCCTGGTCGCTGTAGCGGCGGGCACTGGTGCGGATGAGTCCGGGGATTCGCGTTGCAGGCAATCCGGCGGCACGCGCGCGGACGACGAAATCGAGATCCTCGCCGCGTTCCAGGTCCTCCCTGAAACCGCCGAGCCGGCGAAATTCGCGGGTCGAGATGCACAGCCCCTGGTCTCCGTAGGGCAGTCCGAACCAGCGCGAGCGCAGATTGGCGCCGAGCGCGTTGAGCCGGGTCAGTCCCGGGCCGTCCGGCAAAAAGGCCAGGTCAAGGTAGCCCAGGCCGCTGGATCGCTGCGCGCACCACTGGGGCAGGCTGGTGAACACCCGCGGATCCAGCCGCGAGTCGGCGTGCACAAACCACAGCCAGGCGGTTTGTGCCGACGCCGCGCCGGCATTGAGCTGGCGTCCGCGGCCTGGCTGGCCGCTCAGCCACCGAATGTGTGGCCCGAGCCTATCAGGCCGCGGCGTGGTGCCCGAGATGACCGTCGGCCAGTCGGCTGGAATCTGGTCCACCAGGCCGATCCAGGCCTGCTCGGCGGACGCGACCGGAACGACGACGGTGAGGTCAGGCTGCGGCATGGATGCTTGGAACCGTGTCTCCGGCTGTTGGATCGCCGGCGCAGCATAACGCCTTTGGCGTCGATTCTTCCTACTGGTCCGTGGCCCGGCGCCGGAACCACACGGCGGCGACGAGGAAGACGGCGGCGACCAGCACGCCTACCCACATCTCGGGCTTGAG
>SKKM01000204.1 GCA_007121485.1 Wenzhouxiangella sp.
CATGCAGGAACGCAAGACCGACATCGCCATCATCGGCGGCGGCACGGCCGGGATGGTGGCCTATCGCCAGGCCCGCAAGCACAGCGATGAAGTGGTCCTGATCGAGGCCGAGCGGTTCGGCACCACCTGCGCCCGGGTCGGCTGCATGCCGAGCAAGCTGCTGATCGCGGCAGCCGAGGTCGCACACTCGGCCAACCACGCCCAGCGCTTCGGCATTCACGCCGGGCCGGTCAAGGTCGACGGCCGCGCCGTCATGCAGCGCGTACGCCGCCACCGCGACCGCTTCGTCGGCGGCGTACTGGAGAGCATCGGGAAGATTCCGGAATCCGACCGCGTCCTGGGCCGCGCCAGGTTCCTCGACCGGCAGACGCTGCAGATCGGGGACAGCCTGAAACTGCACGCCGGGCGCATCGTCATCGCGACCGGCTCCAGAACCAACGTCCTGCCCTTCCTGAAGCAAGCCGGCCAGCACCTCATCACCAGCGACGAGGTCTTCGAATGGAGCGAGTTGCCGGAATCGGTGGCGATCTTCGGACCCGGCGTGATCGGCCTGGAGCTGGGTCAGGCCCTGGCCCGGCTGGGCGTGCGCATCCGCATGTTCGGGGTCGGCGGCCGCGTCGGCCCGATCCGGGACGAGGAGATCCGCGAGATCGCGCTCAAGACCTTCAACGAGGAGTTCGCGCTGGATGCCGATGCGAAAGTCCACGAGATCCGCGAAACCGATCACGGCGTGCAGATCACCTTCGACGACGAGGACGGCGACGAAGCCACCGAGACCTTCGACTACCTGCTCGCCGCAACCGGCCGGCGCCCGAACATCGACGACCTGGGCCTGGAACACACCGGCCTGGAACTGGATGAGCGCGGCATGCCGCTCTACGATCGCTACACGCTGCAGTGCGGCGATGCGCCGATCTTCATCGCCGGCGATGCCAACAACGATCTGCCGCTGCTGCACGAGGCGGCCGACGAAGGCCGCATCGCCGGCACCAATGCCGGTCGCTGGCCCGATCTGCGCAGCGGTCTCAGGCGCGCACCCTTGAGCGTGGTGTTCAGCGACCCGCAGATCGCGACCGCCGGCCGCACCCTGGCCGAGACCGACGAACGCTGCCGCGGCTGCTATGCCATAGGCTCGGTCAACTTCCAAAGTCAGGGGCGCAGCCGCGTGATGGGCAAGAATCGCGGCCTGCTCCGGGTCTATGCCGAGCACGGCACGGGCCTGTTCATGGGTGCCGAGATGTTCGGCCCGGCCGCCGAACACATCGCCCACCTGCTGGCCTGGTCGGCCCAGCAGCGCATGACGGTCGAGGCCATGCTGGACATGCCCTACTACCACCCGGTCATCGAGGAAGGCCTGCGCACGGCCCTGCAGGATCTGGCCGCCAAACTCCGGCGCGGACCGGAACGCCCGGCCGACTGCATGGACTGCGGCCCCGGCACCTGAGGGGAGTCAAGCCGTCAGCGCAACAGCAACAGCCGCGGCACCGCGTCGGCGCCCGACCAGACCACCGCGTTCTGGTCATAGCGCCGGCCGAGCCGTGCGGCGGCGTCCTGCCCAAGGCCGGCGATCAGGAAACCCGGCTCGGCCGGCCAGCTGCCTTCGGGGTCAACCCCGGCACCGGCCAGGTACGCCAGGCCGCGCTCCTCCAGCCAGGCGCGCAGATCCAGGTGTCGGCGCCGGTTGTCTTCGTCCTCGAGCAGCCGGCTGCGCGGGTTGACCGCGCTGACGAAAGCGCTGCCGCTGGCCCCATGGCGTCCATGCCAGGCCGCGAGCTCGCCGCTGGGCTGGTCGATCCGGATCGACCACCCGGCGTCCACTCGATACTCGGTGCGCCGGTAGGCGAGCAGGGTCGCGGCGTCGATCCGGCTGCTCAAGATTCACCGCCGTGAATCGAGCGGCCGTGACGATGGCGTTGACGGACATTGGGCAAATTGGCACGCATCTCGTATATTGGGGGTTTGGACTGGTCAGCGGTCGCCCCAGGGGACCGCGATCACGCTCGAGGGAAGGATGAGCAAGCACAGCGCCGGGCCGGGAACCTGGGCACAGCGAATCAGGACTCGCCTGCAGACTGATTTCCAGTTTGCCATGATCATCGCGTTCGGGGTGCTGGCCTCGGTCGCGATTCTCGGCTTTGCCATCTTTCGCTTTCTGACCGGATACTGGATCGGCACCCTGGTCAACCTGGGCATCATGCTGCTGGTCCTGGGCGTGATGTCCTATGCGGTCTTGACCGGCCGCAGCGGCCGCGCAGGCGCCCTGTTTGCCCTGGTCACCGCGCTCGGGGTCTACAGCAGTGCGCTGGCCATGGGACAAACGGCCCTGCTGTGGAGTTACCTGGTCTTCTGGATCAACTTCGTGCTCGCCGACCGGCGCTGGGCGCTGGTCGTCAACCTCGCCCTGCTCATCGGCCTGGTCGCCAATCAGCACCTGTTCGATTCCGGCACGGAGGTCATCACCTACCTGATCACGGCCGTGCTGTCCAGCGCCTTCGGTTACATCTTTGCCTACCGCCTCGCCTACCAGCAGGAGCAGCTGGAACTGATGGCCTCGCGCGACCCGCTGACCCAGGCCGGCAATCGCCGCTCCATGCGGCGGGAACTGGTTCGGGCCCTGGATGATCACGCGCGCACCGGCCGAGCCTACACACTGATGCTGCTCGACCTTGATCACTTCAAGGAACTGAACGACACCTACGGCCATGACGCCGGGGACCAGGCCCTGCGTGACTTTGCCGATCTGCTCGCCACGCATATCCGCACCATCGACGGCCTGTTTCGGTTCGGCGGCGAGGAATTCGTCGTGCTTTTTCCGGACACCGGGGCCGAGGCCGCAGAACGCCTGACCCGCACCCTGCACGAAAAGACGAGCGGCTCCCTGAACGGCCCCGGGGGACTGTTGCATTTTTCCGCCGGGGTGGCCGTGCTCGACGGCGACGAGGACATGGACGCCTGGATCCGTCGCGCCGACCGGGCACTGTACCGGGCCAAGAAAAACGGGCGCGGCCGGCTCGAGATCAGCAGCCGGTCGTAGGCGTTCCCGCGGGGCGCGCCGCTCCGAATCAGTCGGGCTCGATGGCCATCATGGCGGCGATTTCCGATCCCAGATGCCGCTCCAGAGACGCCCGGTACCAGTCGTTTCCGGCACCCTCCACAGCCTCGGCCAGAAACGCTTCGAGCAGGAAGCGCCAGTCGTTGTCCAGCGGCATGATGACGCCGAAGCTCTCGCCGGGGTCGTCCAGCGCGGGATGGCGGCGCAGCGGCGCGCCCCTGCCACGCGCCTGCAGATAGTTGTAGCCGTCGATGTAGGCGAAGTGCGTATCCGCGGCCGCCGCATCCAGGATGGCCTGGTTGCTGTTGCTGAAGTCCATCGTCATCTCGGGCCAGACGCTGTCCTTGAGGGTCTGCAGACGCCGCTCGTGCAGGGTGCCGGCAAAGGCCATGGCCCGCAGACCGGCCAGCGCCTGCGGCATCTGCTCGGGCTGCAGGATCTCGGCACGGTCGGCATGGGTGATCAGCACGGCCACGTTACGGACGTAGGGGGGCGAGAAACTCAGTTCGAGGCGGCGCGGCTCGGTGATCGTGACGTTGCCAAGCCCGAACACGCCGCCGCTGCCCATGCGCACCCTTTCGTAGAACACCCGCCAGTCCTGTTCCTGCTCGAACTGCAGCTCCACCGTCAGTCCCTGCGTGGTTGCCAGCCAGGCGGCAAACTCGCGCATGAGATCGATGGTGAAGCCCTCGGGATACCCGTCCGCACCCGCTTCAGCCCAGCCGCTCGAAGCGACCCACAGCACACTCAGGCTGGCGGCGCCCTCGGTCTCGACGTCGACCAGGTAATCGCCCTCGTCCATCGACCAGACCAGGCCCGAAACGACCAGCAACAGCCAGTACGGTGTCTTCATGCAGCGCTTCTCCATCGCCGAGTTATCGCCGAGCTCAGGTGGCCGCCTTGTCGGGCCGGCCGGACCAGAAGTTCTTGGGCGGCTCCAGACCGGTCAGGGCCCGGTAAGCCGCCGCCTCGTTGTCGACCAGCCCGCTCAGGCGCCGTGCCAGCTTGGCCGGACAGGCGACCAGCAAACGATCACCGCTCTCCAGCGCCAGGTCGGCCGGCGGCAGCAGGTGATGCTCGTCGCCGCGGGTCAGCATCAGCACCTCGACCGGAACGCGCTTGCCCGGTCGTGCCGGGTCGCGCTGAAACAGACCGGCGGTCGGCGTGAGGCCGTGCTCGATCAGGGCGTGCAGCGCCGGCGCACGCCGCTTGCTGACGCGAACGGTGAAGAACTCCGGCTGGGACGACACCTGGTCCGGGGCCAGGCGCTGGAGCACCTCCGCCGCCAGTTCGTCCCCGTTCTGCTCCAAGCGATCGAAAAACTGCTCGAGCAAGGGCGAGCGGATGTGCGACATCACGGTCCCCGCGATCAGCGCGCCCGGTTGACCCACGAAACCCGGCTCGGCGGCCCGGAACAGGGTCCCGCTGGACCAGCGGTTGCACAGGGCACCGGTGAACAACGCGTCGTTGATCCCCCGCGCCGTGATCAGGATCGACAGGTTGTCGACGTCGTCGCGCGTGGTCGCCAGCAGCCCGGCCGCACGCGCGATACCGGCCGCCTCCAGGGTCTCGGCCTGGGTGCCGCGACCGGCGATGACGCCGTCCGGCAGGCCGTCCACCGAGGTGTCTTCCTCGATCACGGTCACCTCGATGCCCAGTTCGCACAGCATGCGGTAAACCGCCCGGCCGAAACGCCCAAAGCCGCACAGCACCCAGCGCCCGCGAGGCACATCGACCAGGTCCGGCACCTCCGCGCTCGGACTGGAGCGCAGCCACTGGTAGAGGCGGTAGGTGTGCGGCCGGGTCAGGGCCAGGCGCAGGCGGCGCACGAATTCGTTGGCCGGGTTGACGACGTGGGCGGTATCGAACGAGCGCATGTTCTCGGCCACCTGCGCCTCGTCGGCGCGCGCGTACACGGCGGCGCGCTGGTTCAGCAGCCGGGCCGTCACCGCGATCTTCAGATTGACCCGGTCATCGGCGGTGACCGCCATCACTCCCATGCACCAGCGGCTCTGCAAGCCGGCGGCGACCAGGTTGTCAGGCAGGGTGGCGTCCATGCAAAAGCCGTTGACCGGCACGCGATGGGCCTCGACGGACAGCGCATCCATCTTCTCGGCGATCTTGTCCACGACCACGACGGGATGGTGCAGCTCGG
>SKKM01000243.1 GCA_007121485.1 Wenzhouxiangella sp.
CAATATAACTCAGTCATGTAGCCGCTGACGTATCATGTCCGGATGACTGAAGTCCATCGATTCGCCCTGGTGGAATACACGCCGGAGCAAATGTACGAGCTGGTGCGGGCCGTCCCGCGCTACCCCGAGTTCCTGCCCTGGGTGAAGCGGGCCGAGGTGCACGAGGAAGACCACCAGCGCCAGCTGGCCAGCCTGGAGGTGTCCCTGGCCGGCCTGCGTCGCCGGTTCACGACCGAAAACCTGCTGATCTATCCGCAGCGGCTGGATATCCGGCTGCGGAGCGGGCCGTTTGAAGAGCTCAGCGGCTGCTGGAATTTCCAGCCCCTGGCGCACGGCGCGCGGGTGAGCCTGGATCTGAATTTCCGGCTGACGGGGTCGGCGTGGATGTTGCCGTTTCGGCGCAGCTTCGAGCGCATGGCCGATCGAATGGTCGATGATTTCTGCCGCCGGGCCGAGCGGGTGTATGGCAACCGGGCAGCTTAGGGTCGAGGTTGCTGCCGGTCTGCCGGATCGCCAGTACGTGCTGGACCTGCTGCTGCCGGACGGGGCCACGGTGCAGGACGCGCTGAACGCGGCGGACCTGCCGCGGCGGATGCCGGGCTTGACGGTCGAGCCGGGTCGAATCGGGGTCTTTGGAAAACTGTGCGCGCCGGACCGGGTGCTGAAGGACGGCGACCGCGTCGAGATCTACCGCCCCCTGAAGGCCGACCCCAAGGAAGTACGCCGCCAACTGGCCGAAATCGAGCGCCGGCGCGGCCAGGAATCGACCAAGGACTGAGCCTGCGGCAAGCCGGTTCAGTTTTCCCGGCGCAGGGTTTCCAGGTCCTGGATGGGGGCGTCGTCCGGGGCCTGCATGCGGCGCAGCGCTTCGGCGGCGACGGTGTCCTGTTCCAGGAAACTGCCCTCGACCGAAACCAGTCGCTCATCCTCGAATCTGAGCGTCAGGACCCGCTTGATCGGGTCCCCGCCGCGCCGCGCGAAGGTATTGACATAGTCCCAGCGATTGGCGTGAAAGGGGCTCTGGACGGACGGTGAGCCTAGCAGCACCAGGACCTGGCGCTTGGTCATGCCGAGCTCGAGCTGGGCCACATTGTCTTCATCGAGAACGTTGCCTTGCTGCACGTCCTGCTTGTAAACGAGGTTGCAGGCGCTGAGTGCCGCAATGGCGAGCGCGCAAAGGAACAGGCGCATGAAGAACTTCGGTCCGTGGTGATGGGCTGATGCCGAATGATACTATAGCCGCTCAACGAGAGAACCGCTGAGCACCGACGGGGTTGTGATGTCAGAGAAAACGATGGAGTTGCGCAAGGTTGGCCTGAAAGTCACCCATCCGCGTCTGCAGATTCTGCGCCTGCTTGAACAGACGGACCGCAAGCATCTGACGGCGGACGAAATTTACCGGCTGCTCAACGAGCAGGGTGACGAGATCGGTCTGGCAACCGTCTATCGGGTGCTCAGCCAGTTCGAACAGGCCTGCCTGGTGCGCAAGCACATGTTCGATCCGGGTAGCGGCCGGGCCTTGCAGGCCTGCTATGAGCTGCATGACGGCGAACATCATGACCACATGGTGTGCGTGGAAACCGGCGATGTGGTCGAGTTCGTCGATCCGGAGATCGAGGAGCGCCTGCACCAGATTGCCAAGCGCCACGGCTTCCAGATCGCCGAGCACTCGCTGGTCATTTACGTCAAACCCCGGGACCGGCGGGCCGAGGGCTGAAATCGGCGGCAGTAGACTGGCGGCGCTAGTTCTGCAGCAGCTCGCGCGCGTGGGCGAGGCTGCTGGCTGAATCGCGGTTGCCGAGCATGCGTGCCAGTTCCCGTTCTCTCTCCGCCTCGTCCAGCGGCTGCACGCGAATCCTGGTCTTGCCGTCCGCGCTGCTTTTTTCCACCCGGTAGTGATGATCGGCGCGGGCGGCGACCTGGGCCAGGTGGGTGACGCAGAAAGCCTGGGTGCCGGTCGCCGCCTCGCGCAGGAAGCGGCCCACGGCATGCGCCGTTTCGCCGCCGATTCCGGCATCCACCTCGTCGAACACCCGGGCCGGGGCCGAGGACTGGGGGCCGGCAGAAATCATCAGCGCCAGGCTGACCCGTGACAGCTCGCCGCCGGAGGCCACTTTCTGGATCGGCTGCGGCGGCTGGCCGGGATTGGCGCTGAGCAGGATGCGCACCCGGTCGTAACCGTGCGCGCCGGGCGCCTGGTCCTGGTCGGGCTCGACCGCGATTTCGACCTTGGCCTGGTCCATGCCCAGCGCGCCCAGTCGCTGCACGACCTGCTCTGCCAACGGCATCGCCGCGGCGGTCCGGGCAGCGCTGAGCGCTGCCGAGGCCTGGCGCCAGGCCGCCAGCGCCTGCTCCAGGTCCCGGGTCAGCTTCTGTCGCCGTTCATCCTGCTGGTTGATGTCTTCCAGGCGCCGATCCAGCGCTTCCTGCAGTCGGGGCAGCTCCTCCGGGCGCAGCCGGTGCTTGCGGGCAAGATCGATGGCTTTTTCGAGACGGCGATTGATTCTTTGCAGTTCCTGCGGGTCGTTCTCCCCGTCGTCGTCCGCGCGTTCCAGCGCGGCGATGGCTTCGTCGATATTGATGCGCGACTCTTCCAGCAAGGCGGCGATGTCCTGCAGGCGCGTATCGAGTGCCGAGACCCTGTCGATGGCCGAGCAGGCCGACAGCAGCAGATCGCGAACGCTGGGGCCGGCATCATCATCCAGCGCCCGCCGTGCCGTGGCCAGGCAGTCGCGGATTTCATCGCCCCGCGCCAGCCGTTCCTGCTCCTGGGCCAGGGTTTCGTACTCGCCTGGCTGCAAGCCCAGCGCCTGCAGTTCGCCGAGCTGAAAGCGCAGCAGTTCAGCCTGCGCCGAGTCGCCGCAGTCCTGCTCGAAGCGGCGGAGCGCGTCGGCGGCAGCTTGCCAGCCGGCAAAAGCCGCGAACACCTGCTGCACTAGCGAGCCATCAAGCCGGCGATCCAGCAGTTGGCGCTGCACGGCGGGGCGCGCCAGCAGTTGATGGGCGTGCTGACCGTGGATCTCGACCAGTCTTTCGCCGATCTCGGCCAGCTGGCCGATGGTGGCGCTGCGGCCGTTGATCCAGGCGCGGGATGCGCCGTCGGCCGGCACCACGCGGCGCACCACCAGGCGCCGGTCCTCGTCCAGCGCCTGGTCCCGCAGCCAGTCCAGTGCCTCCGAGTCCTCGGGCAGCTCGAACTCAGCGCTGAGGTCGGCCTGGTCATGGTCGGCAGCCACCAGCCCGGCGCTGGCGCGATCACCCAGCAACAGGCCCAGGGCATCGATCAGGATGGACTTGCCCGCGCCGGTCTCGCCGCTGATGACGCAGAAGCCCGGCGCGAACTCCAGGTCGACGCGGTCGATGATGGCGAAATTGCGGATACTCAGCGCGCGCAGCATGGGCCACATCTTAAACGCAAAGCCTGGCCGCCGGCGCCGCGTGCAGGACCTGTCGGAGACCGGCTTCGGGGCAGCTTGCAAAAACCGCGCGGCAGCCCCATGTACCCCGACATCGACCGACCTGCAAGAGTGGAAGCCTATGTCAGAGCAACCGGAGCGCAACGCTGAAAACGCCGCGGCCTCAGAAGACCTGGAACGCGCCGAGTCGGCCGCCGAAGCAGCACAGCCAGAGGCCATGGAGGAGGCGCCTGCCGAGGCCGACGCGGAACTGCTGGCCATGCGCGACGCCCTGCTGCGGACCCGGGCGGAGATGGACAACCTGCGCAAACGCAGCGAGCGCGAACTGGACAAGGCGCGCCGCTTCATCAACGAGGCCTTGATGAAGGACCTCGTGCCGGTCCTCGATACCCTGGACCAGGCGCTGGAAAACACGCCCGAAGGGGCCGAGTCGCAGCGCCAGGGCCTGGTGCTGATCAAGAAGCAGCTGCTGCACGGGCTGGAGCGTCACGGTCTGGAAGTGGTCGATCCGCTGGGTGAAAGCTTCGACCCCGACTGGCACGAGGCCATGAGCATGCAGCCGAGCGCCGAGCACCCGGCCGACACGGTCATGATGGTGCTGCAGCGCGGCTACATCCTCAATGGCCGGCTGCTGCGACCCGCCCGCGTCATCGTTGCGCGTGCCCCCGCCGAGTGAGCTGCTGCCGCGATTGAAAAGCGGTCGGCCGGGCCCCACTACATGGGCATCGATCCGGCGGGGCGCTGGCGCCGACCGGACCATTTATTGCTGAATCAAGGACAGGATTTAGAGCGATGAGCAAAATTATCGGAATCGATCTGGGAACGACCAACTCCTGTGTGGCCCTGATGGAGGGCGGCAAGGCGCGGGTGATCGAAAACGCCGAGGGTGACCGCACCACGCCGTCGACGGTGGCCTTTACCAAGGATGGCGAGGTGCTGGTCGGACAGCCCGCCAAGCGCCAGGCCGTGACCAACCCGGACCGCACCCTTTATGCGGTCAAGCGCCTGATCGGCCGCAAGTTCAACGAAGACGTGGTGCAGAAGGACAAGGGCCTGGTGCCGTTCAGGATCATCGAGGCCGACAACGGCGACGCCTGGGTCGAAGTCGACGGCAAGAAGATGGCGCCGCCGGAAATTTCGGCCCGCGTCCTGATGAAGATGAAGAAGACCGCCGAGGACTACCTGGGCGAAGAGGTCAAGGAAGCCGTGATCACGGTTCCGGCCTACTTCAACGACTCGCAGCGCCAGGCGACCAAGGACGCCGGCAAGATCGCGGGCCTGAACGTGCGCCGCATCATCAACGAGCCGACCGCGGCCGCGCTGGCCTACGGACTGGACAAGAAGGGCGCGGATCGCAAGGTCGCCGTGTATGACCTGGGCGGCGGCACCTTCGACATCTCCATCATCGAGATTGCCGACGTCGACGGCGAGAAGCAGTTCGAGGTGCTGGCCACCAACGGTGACACCTTCCTCGGCGGTGAGGACTTCGACCTGCGCCTGATCGACTATCTCGCCACCGAGTTCAAGAAGGACCAGGGCGTCGATCTCAAGAACGACCCGCTGGCCCTGCAGCGCCTGCGCGAAGCGGCCGAGCGGGCCAAGATCGAGCTGTCCTCGGCCGAGCAGACGGAAGTCAATCTGCCCTACATCACCGCCGACGCCTCGGGGCCGAAGCACCTGAACATCAAGGTCACCCGCTCCAAGCTGGAGTCGCTGGTCGAGGATCTGGTCAAGCGCTCGATCGAGCCCTGCCGCACCGCGCTCAACGACGCCGGCCTGAA
>SKKM01000303.1 GCA_007121485.1 Wenzhouxiangella sp.
CCACCCCCTGGCCCGAAAAGCCCGAAGACCAGCAAGAAGCCGAAGAACAACTCCTCCAGCGCCTCGTCGACCTAAACCACCAACGCGCCGCCGAAGAAGCCCAAGGCCAAATCCGCTACCTCCGCCCCGACTACCAGGCCCCGGACTTGGCACCCGAACAAACCCAACTCGATGCCGGCGACAAAGCAGCGGCAGCATCCCCCACCGCAGCAGCACCAGCGTCCGCGACCAAACACACCTGGCCAAAAACCCTGCAAGCCCAAATCCGAGCCATCCGCGCCGAACTCACCACCACACCCATGACCGCCCAGACGCTGGCAAGCCGCTTTAAGCGCAGCCCCGAAAAATCGGTCACGGAAGTTCTAGACGCACTGACGGAGCTCGGAATGGTCCAGCGCAGCGAAGATGACAGTTACCGATTCAGAACGAACTGAGCGTGCGGCCAAGTTGTTCAAGACGCAGTCCGCCGAGCCAATTGGACCGGATCGCGCCGATGTTAAAAAACCGCCACAACGAGAATTTCGCCCCTAAGGCCTCGGTGTAATGAGGAAAACGGGAACCGACGGGAAAGCACGCGCCTGCGGCTGCTGCTGACTCGGGTGCGCGAATCCGGGAAAAGGATTGTTCGGCTTGGAAAACCAACTTCAGATCACGCTTCGCGCCAGCGCTGTCCGGCGTGGCTCGTCCAGCTCCGGCGCCATCCCGGCCAAATCGGGATCGCTTTACCGCCTGATTTGCCAAGACAGGGCAAAATCGGGCGAATCCTGTCCCGGACCCAATCCGGGACTCAACCCTCTGCGGGTTCCAATCGGTGTCCAACATCAACCTGCCACGATGCCGGATACCGATGGAATTGCCGAAAAACGGCGGTTATAGTTTCTATATCCATATCTGGTGTTGCGACAGAAAAGTGCCGCTTCCAGAGCCCATGACAAAGAAAGCAAGCAACCTGTGACGACAAATCAAAAGAAGCATAGCGCCGGGGGATCGGCCACGGCAGGCGGGATAAATTTTCAGGTCGCAATTACCTCCATGATCTATGTTTACATGGCGCGTGGACGCCCACTGGGCTGGCTTCCCGATTGTCAGGATGTACCTATCTCTGTCGACGCAGAAACGGGAGGGCCAGGTGATGATGTGGCCTGCACCTTGGCGGATCGAAAGTGCCTTGAAGTCCAAGTAAAGAAGGGACTCACCGCTACCGAAAGGCTTTGGACATCACTGCTTGACCTCGCTCATGGCATAGCCAAGCAAGAATGTGATTGGGGCGTATTGGTCGTATGTCCCAATAGCAGCAGTACAATTCGCGATAAGCTTGCCAACGACATTCAGCGGATAGGATCCGGACGGCGGGATGGCCTGTCTGCCATCGGCAAAACGTTGCTGGCAAAGCTTCAGCAAGCCGCTCTCAGTGAAGAGCTGATATGCAGGAAACTCGCCATTCAAGTAGTCCCCGCCCTTGCGAACGATCACGCTGGCATTCAGGCTGCAAAGGGAGAGCTCGGCCATATTTGCTCATCAGGCGAACAGATTGACCACGCCTGGGCCGCTCTACTGAACGATGCCGCTATGCTGATTGAACAACGGGGGCGCTGCTCACTCTCAAGAGTCGCGGAGGTATTGCAGCGGGCCGGTGTCGGTATTTCGGCGAAGGGCAGTGCAGGACCACTTGGCTCCTTGGACAAGCTGTCCAGATGGAATCATCAGACCAATGAAACGTTCTCAATCTTCGGTGTCGCAAAGCGCCTAGAAGTTGATACGGACTGGATCGAACTCACCGCTCAAGCGCGCACTGCGAAATCCATGCAGTCGCGACAAAGCAAAGATTTAATGACAGCAATAGAGTCCTATCATAACTGGCATCGCGCGCCTTCGGATAATGATCGGCGCGCAAACAGCCTAAATCCTGAGACCTTGGGGCGTTTTGTCAAACGAGGCATCATTGTCGCTGGGCCAGGTATGGGGAAGACGACCCTCCTCAAGAGAATCGCCCGTCGATACGCTGAAGACAAAATCCCTGTTTTGAAGGTGCGCCTCTGGACTGTGGCTGCCGACATGAAAAACGGTGCTTCATTCGAAGATGCCATCTTCAAACACGGATTGGATGGCTGCGGGCTTAAACCCCAGCGCCTGCGCTCGTCCGGTTTTTCCAACTGGCTCCTGCTCGGCGATGGGCTGGATGAATGCGGCGATATGCAAGAGCAGATCGCAGATGGCATCACTCGTTTCGCTACGGGTTATCCAGATAGTCGCGTGCTCGTAACCACTCGTCCAGTCGGATATCTGGTCAACCACTTTTTCGATTGGCGCCACTACGATCTGTTGCCGTTGGATCCGTCGTATGCTGCAAATCATATAGCCCAGCTTTGTCAGGCCATTACGGGCGGGGATGAAGAAAACGATGACTACGAGAAGATTTGCAAAAAGGAGGTCAAGAATGAACCTTTGAGGGAGAGCGTAGGCCGAACGCCCCTTATGATCGGACTTGCCGCGGCGATTCTTTCGGGCGGAGAATCGCTCGGTGGAACACGCGAGGCTCTTTTTGACCAGGTCTTTTCTCTCGTCGATGGAGCTCCTTTACGCTCTCGCTCCAAACCAGCCAGCCAACCAATTCTCACGCGCTTTCTCGCTCTCGTTGGCTGGCTCATTACGCGCTCTCCACTTCTGCCCAGCAGTGAGATGGTTGAGGCTTGCGCAAAGAAGTGGACCGCAATCTCGGGCGAGCATGAATTGCAAGCTCTGCAAAATTGCCAACTCTATTTCGAATATTGCGAAGATGCGGGATTGCTGGAAAAGGTTGGGCATGCCTTAACGCAGGTCTACTGCTTCGTCATCAAGAGCTTTGGCGAATACCTTGCTGCCCGCCACCTCGCTTACTTGACAACTAACGACGGGCTTCCGGAAATTCGTTCC
This sequence comes from Wenzhouxiangella sp., assembly GCA_007121485.1. Classification (GTDB taxonomy): domain Bacteria; phylum Pseudomonadota; class Gammaproteobacteria; order Xanthomonadales; family Wenzhouxiangellaceae; genus Wenzhouxiangella. The sequence goes on from SKKM01000303.1 coordinate 2,914, forward strand.
GCACTGGGCGCTCCCGAGTGGGATAATGTCTTGAGATTTGCCGGTCGATTGGGGCTTGGCAATCTGGTTGCGGAGTTGTTTGTCGAGCTTCATGAGAAGGATCGCAACTGGCATCTTAAGCTAATCGATGTCGTGCTCATTGTGGCCAAGGCCGAACCAGAAGTCAGTGTCAAACTACGCGAGCGCATTCTTAATGATGCGTTTTCTGTCGTTGCAGGAGAGGACCGACAGGATGCCTACGCGCTCGCTTTGCCATTGGCAGAATGCACGGAGCGATATCCAACTGAGCTCGCCAAGTGTGCAGTTGCATGGAAAGATTCTAAGCAGCCATGGTCTCGTTTAATCGCGTGGCATTGCCTCCTGAAGGCAGGTTGGGAGCATTTCGAAGTTCAAGAATTGTTGGCCCTGCTGGAAGACAGTATGAAGCACGTCGGAACGGGCTTGACCCAGAGTTTGGGAGGCGGCATTGTCTTGAGTCGAGGCGAAGGTTCCGAGCTGAGGGAGAGTTTCGTGCTTGAGGCTTGCGTGCAGATTTACAAGCGAGCCAGCAGGGACATTTCGCATGAGCTGATCCCTAAAGTTCTGAATGACACGCGTTTCGATACGCTAAGCTTCAAGACCAAGGCCGAAGAGCTGATCGCTGCACAAAACTGGCCGTATCGTATCGAATATGATTTTGGGAATCTGAGCTCATTCAAAGTACCGGATGGTTTCACGGACGCGCGAAGAGCTGGAGAGTTGTTCATGCTCGATGCGCTCGGCGCGGTGGGAACTTCGGAACCGAGCGAAGGGAAACCACCGACTCTCTTGCACCTCAGCGCATTTATGCAGGCTTCGAAATGGTGGGAAACGCCGGTCGGAGATTGTTGGGCGTGGGCCAAGGAATTTGATCGTGCGGCAGTTATCGAAACTATTCGTGTGATGGCCGAGCTCACCGGCATTGATACCTCCGCGCTGCGAGTGGAGGCCATTGCAGCAAAAGCTTTTCTACTGGCAGACCTGGACGAGGACGCTGGTTGGCTCGGAGGAGACAGATTTTTCAGCATCGTTGAGCAAGTCGACTGTCCGGATATCGATTGGTCGTTGGTAAAAAGCATCCCTTTCGACGAAGACCTTGTTGAGGAGGCTCTTTTCCATACTTCGCAATGGGTCGTATGGATGGCCGGCAACATCGTTCAAGCGCGTTTTGATCAGTACCGACTGCAGAAGTGCGTTGCCAAGATTTACGAGTACGGCTCGGGTGACTCGTTGTGGGCGGCAGGGTGTCTGCTTGCGGCACTTCCGAAGGATATCGCCATTGGAATGACCATCGAACGTCTCAACAGGGATTTGGTCGGGGGCGCTCATTACCTGTTTAGGGCCTTGCAGGAACTTGATGTAGAGCTATCCGCTGATCTCATTGACGCTCTTAAGAATGGCCTCTCGTCAAGGCTTGTAGGAAACGCCGTCGCCGCTGCCGCGCTGGTTGAACATGTTGCCAGCAATGGCCGCTTCGAATTGATCCCGCTGATCCAGTCGTCTTTAGAATATTGGCTGGAGCACGAAGAGCCATATCCAGCCAAAAGCGGGGCTGTGCCTGATAGCCCCCGAGCCCACTTGGTCGGTGCGTGGCTAAAGATTGAAGTGCCAGACTTCCCGCAGGTAATTGAGTGGCTTGATGATACGCGTTCTGATGTGCGCGAACGAGGAAAGCAGGCATTAAAGGCACGCATAATGCAGAATCGCCGGGATTTTGGCGAGTTTCTCGACAGTCTTGAAAAGGCACATTTGTCTCCGCAGACGCTCGGCTGGATTCTTCAACAAGACATTAGTCTTCCTGCCGAGGACGTTGCTCGGGTTAAGGACTTGTTGAGCAATAAAGATAGCGCTGTTCGCTTCAATGCCATGGCAATTCTGGAGCCGCGCTTTCTGAGTGCAAGCGACATCAATCAGTACCTGCGAATGCTCGTAGATGATCCAGAACACCAGATTCAAGACCGGGCGCGCAGGAAACTCAGAAAGAATGGCAATTGACGGGGTCTCGTAAGCAAACAGCCTCGAACCAGTCTGCCATTGGGAAAGTCAATTTAGATCGGGCACCCCCGCGACTCCGGCTCGAAAACTCGCTTACCTTTGCGCAGCGAATCCGGGAAATGCATCAAGAGTTTGTTCAACGTCCTCGAACGCCTGCGCCGCCAGACCGTCCCCGGCAGCGACGAACCACCCCTGACCGCCAAGGAAAAAGAAATCCACGAACAAGGCCTGGTCTCCGTCCTGCGCGAACTCCACGACGACCTCGAC
>SKKM01000028.1 GCA_007121485.1 Wenzhouxiangella sp.
GCCGTTGGCTGCGGCATAGCGCTCGAGACGCTCGCGCAGCTGCTCGGGCGGCACATAGCCCGGGATGATGTCGCCATCGAAGGTCATCAGCGACGGCGTGCCGGTCACGCCCAGGGTTTGCCCGAGCCGGTACTGGTCCATGACCGGGTTGGCGCAGGTCGCGGCAGGCGGCGTGCGGCCCAGCTTGGCGATGTCCATCGCGCCCTGGCGGTCGTCCGCGCACCAGACCGAGACCATGTTGGTATAGGTCCGGGAACCCTCGCCGGCACGCGGAAAGGCCAGGTAGTGAATGCGGATGCCAAGCTGGTTGTATTCATCGATCTTCTCGTGCATGCGGCGGCAGAAACCGCAGTCCGGATCGGTGAACACCAGCACGTCGAACTCCGCGTCGTCGTTGCCGAAAGTGACGAACTCGGCCGGATCCAGCGCCTGCAGGCGGTCCTTGCGCATGGCCGACATCGCCGCCTCGGTCAGGTCTCGCTGGGTTTCCAGATCGATGACCCGTCCCTGGATCAGGTAGCGCCCATCGGCACTCATGTAGATGATGTCGTTGCCGATCTGCACCTGCATCAGCCCCGGCATCGGGGTCTCGTTGATCGTCATGTCCGACACATTGGGAACCAGCGCCTGCAGACGCTGCTGAATCTGGCTGTAATCATCGGCGGCGACGTTGCCGGCCACGGCGAGCAGCAATGCTGACAGCGCAAGCTGGATTGATCTCATTTCTTCAGAACTCCTCCACGGGAATGATGATCGGCGCTGTGCACACGCCTTGGCGGACACCCGATCTCGATTGCCGTTGGAGTATAGATCAAGCGACAAGTTTCATGCGTCGGCACGGCCTGCGCAGGCCCGCCGTCCGCCACTAGCCGCGCGGATGATGCGTGGTGTAGAGCGACTTCAGGCGCGCGCGGGAAACATGGGTGTAGATCTGCGTGGTGCCCAGATCGGCGTGACCCAGCAGCATCTGCACCACGCGCAGATCGGCCCCGTGGTCGAGCAAATGGGTGGCGAAGGAGTGGCGCAAGCGGTGGGGATGCACGCGCCCGATGATGCCGCAATCCCGCGCATGCAGGCGAATGCGCTGCCAGACCGCCTGACGCGTCAGCGGCAGTCCGCGACGCGACACGAAGACCCGGTCACAGCTGGGCTTGAGCTGCGGCCTGGCTTTTCTTATCCAGGCTTCCAGTGCCTCGATCGCCGGCTGTCCCAGCGGGATCAGGCGCTCGCGACCGCCCTTGCCGATCACTCGCACCAGTCCGCGTCCCAGGTTGAGACGCGGCAGGGTCGCATCCACCAGTTCGCTGACCCGCATGCCGCTGGCATACAGGGTTTCCAGCATGGCCCGGTCCCGCAAACCCAGAATCGTCGAAGTGTCGGGTTGAGCCAGCAACTCCCGGACCTCACGTTCGGACAGCAGGTTCGGGAGCTGGTGCACGGCCGCGGGCGGCCGCAGATCCAGCATCGGGTCGGCGGCCAGATACCCCTGGCGCAGAGCCCAGGCGAAAAACTGGCGCAGGCAGGAAATCTGGCGGGTCACGCTGTTGACCGCGGCACCCTGCTTGAGACGGGAAGCCAGGTATTGCATCAGGTCCGCGCGGTCCGGCAAGCCGTCGCGTTGACCCAGCGCGCGGGACAGGTGCAGCAGGTCCTGGCGGTAAGCATCCAGCGTCGCGGCCCCCAGTCCGCGTTCGGACCAGGCCGCATCGAGAAACGGGTCGATCAGCTCACGCAAACGCATCATTTACCGGCCCCATGCAAAACGAGGTGGCCCAGGGCCACCTCGTTTCAGGTACTACCGATGAGCCCGAAATCAGCTCTTGCCGGTCAGCCGCGCCAGGCTGTGTTGCGCGGCGGTTTCCAGATCGGAGATCTTGGCCCGGGCAGTTGCGCGCAGGTCTTCGACGGCCTGTCGGCGATGGCTGAGCTCGGAGCTTGCCAGTTCGACCACGGCAGCACGCAGTTCCTCCACCGCGGCGATCAAACGACTCATGTTGTCGCCACCGGCAGCGGCACGTTTCTTCTTGCCGCGCTTCTTCTTCGAAGCTTTCTTCTTGCTCGCCTTTTTCTTGCTGGCTTTTTTCTTGCCGGCCTTTTTCTTCGAAGCTTTCTTCTTGCCGACTTTCTTCTTCGAAGCCTTCTTCTTGCCGGCCTTCTTCTTGGATGCTTTCTTCTTGCTGGTCTTCTTCTTGCTGGTCTTCTTCTTGCTTGCCTTCTTCTTGCCGGCCTTTTTCTTGCTTGCCTTCTTCTTGCCGACCTTCTTCTTGGATGCTTTCTTCTTGCTGGTCTTCTTCTTGGCAGCCGCGGGCGCCGGCTCCGCGCTCGGCGAAGCACCGCCGGCAGCACCCTCCTCCGGTGATGTCTGGTCCAGTCTTGTTTCTTCCTGACTTTGCATAAAGGGTCTCTCCCTGGGTGAAGCCTGATTGGAATGTGTTATCGCTACAATGGTGAAGATTATAGGAGCATATGGACAAAAGCAAATGGACCAACGCCGTCATCGTTGCGCGGACCAAGTCCCGACATGACCGACGCTTCCCAATCGAAGCCTGAACATGCAGATGCGTATGCGTGCGGCCTGGCGCGACGACTTGCAGCGATCTGCTACGACGGCCTTCTGCTCTTTGCGCTTTTGATGCTGGCAACGCTGATCATCGTTGCCCCGCTGGGAGACGCGATCACGACCAACAACCTCTGGTTCCAGTTCTATCTCCTGGTTGTCAGCTGGGCCTACTTTGCCGTTTGCTGGCGCGGCGGCCAGTCACTCGGCATGATGGCATGGCGAATCCATATCGTGGGTCGCACGCGACCGCTCAGCTGGACCGATACGGCCACAAGATTCCTGGTTTCCATCCTGTCCTGGGCGGCACTGGGACTGGGTTTTCTCTGGAGCCTGTTTCACCCGCAGCGGGCCACATGGCATGACCTGGCTTCCGGCACCAGGCTGCTCGTACACCCGCGCAGCAAGATCGGCAAGACATCGGCAGCCAAGGATTAAAGAATTCGCACAGGCTCCGCTAGATCCTGCGCATCAGCAGCACGCTCAGCGCAATGATCAGCAGCGCCGGCAACAGCGAGGACAACCACATGGGCAGCGGCCAGACCAGGGCCATGCCCGCACTCAAGCGCGAAACGACGAAGAACATCAGCCCCAGCACCACCCCGATGAACAAGCCCGCGCCCTGGCTGCCGCTGCGTCCACTTCTGAACACGAAGGGCAGCGCGACCAGCACCATGGCCAGCACGTTGAGAGGGAAAAAGAAGCGCGTCCAGAACGCCTGGTCATAGGGGCTGGTATCGAGTCCGCTGCGCTCCAGGTAGGCGCGCATTCGGTAGAGATCCCGCATGGCCAGTAAGCGCGGTCGACTCACCGCAGCCTGAAACAGGCCCGGGGTCAGGCCGGACTCCAGGTCAACCGACTCCTGACTGCCAAGCCCGGCGTCCGAAACATCACGCCAGCGCACTTCGCTGAGCCACCAGTGCGCTCCGGTATGCCAGGCCCGGTCCGCGGTCAGGATGGTTTCCGGGCGCATCGACTCATCCAGCCGATAGACCAGAACGTCGGTAAACACCAGCTGTTCCTGATCGATCCAGATCGCTTCCCCCAGGCGCACAATGTGCGGCCCGTCGCGCAGCCAGAACTGACCCGCGCCGCCGAAATGAAGCTGGCCGGTCCGGGCCTGCTGGCGTTCGGCCCGGGCACGGGCCTCGAGATCGGGAATCAGCCATTCGGCCATCGACATGACCAAGGCAAGGCACAGCATCACGGTCAGCAGTACACGCGCCGTCAACTGCCGCCGATCAAAGCCGGCCGCCCGCATCGCGACCAGTTCGTTGGCGCTGGCCAGTGCGCCCAGCCCAAGCAGGGTTCCGATCAAGGCGGCAAATGGGAAGATGTCGTACAGGCGCCGCGGCGTGGTCTGCAGAAGGAACCAGAGCATCTGCACGGCACCGTAATCCGCGCTCAGCGAGCGCGCTTCCCGGATGACGTCGATCAACGTATGCACGGCCAGCAGCAGCAGGCAGGTCAGGCCAATCCAGACGAGGACCGAACGGGCCAGGTAAAAGGTTAGCAGGCGCGCACTCACCAGCGCCGCCTCTGCCTCAACCACAGCCACGCTGCGGCAACGACCAGGGCGCCATGAATCGGCCACAGGCCCGGCCCGCTCATCGCCGAGCGCTGCTCCATCATGACCAGACCGGCCTGGATGGCATTGCTGTAGACGAGGTAGAGACCGAGCGCCAGCACCAGGCTGCCCCAGCGGCCCTCGCGCGGTGAGCGGTAGGACAAGGGCACCGCCAGCAAGCCGAGCACCAGGGCGGCCAGCGATGGCGCCAGGCGCCACTGCAACTCACGGCGCTGATCCGGCGACAGCGGTCGCAGCAAGGCCGGCAGACGCGCGGTCATTTCAGGATCCAGGCGCTCGCCGCTGTCGGGGCTGGGCAGCCTGATATCGTTGCGGGCGAACCGAAGCTCGCGCAGCGGCGCCTGGGTAGGATCGGGGCCATGACGTACCTGGTAGCCATCGACCAGGGATAGATAGCGCGAGCCGTCGGCCGGATCCATCCACAGCCGGCCCGACGCCGCAGTGATCAGTTCGGGCTGCTCGGGGTCGGCATGCTGGATCAGGATCTCGCTCAAGGCACCGTCACCGCTGTCGAAGCCACCGACGTAGACCGTCAATCGTCCGCCGTCGAAACGCTCGAACTGACCCGGCTGCAATCCCGCCACCAGGGCCTGGCGGGCCGCCGCGGTCATCACCTCGCCGCCGCGCTCGACCGCATACGGCGCCATCCAGCCGGCGATCAGCACCAGGACGGTGGCCCAGGCCCCGACCAGCAACAAGACCGGCGCAAAGCACTGCGTGAAAGCGGCGCCACCCATCCTGACGATCGTCATTTCGCTTTGTTCGTGCATGCGCCCCAGCGCCAACAGCAGCCCGATCAGCAGCGCCAGCGGCCCGACCATCATGATCGCCTCCGGCAGGCGCAGGAGCAGCAGCAGGATCACGCTGGCAGTCGGCAGCTGGCCTTGCGCCGCCTCGCCGAGCAGCTCGGCCAGGAACAGGGCCGAGATCACGCCCAGAAACACGGCCAGGCTCGTCATGCTGGCCACCAGCGACTCGCGCAGGATGTAGCGATGCAGGATCAACATCGACGAATCGAC
>SKKM01000226.1 GCA_007121485.1 Wenzhouxiangella sp.
CTGGATCAGCCCTCTCAATAGCTGTCCTGATGGACTCCCCGCATGGCCCGGCCGGAGGGATCGGCCATGGTCGCAAAGCCTTCGTCCCAGGCCAGGGCCTCGGGCGTGGAGCAGGCGATGGACGGGCCGGCTGGCACGGTTGCGGCGGCGGACGATGAGGGGAACAAACGCTCGAAGATGCGCCGATAGAGAAACTGTTCCTTGGTGATCGGCGGATTGAGCGGGAAGCGCTGGGTGGCCTCACTCAGTTCGCGGTCGCTGACGCGCTCCTCGGCGTGGGCCTTCAGGGCGTCGATCCAGCCGTAGCCGACACCATCGGAGAACTGCTCCTTCTGCCGCCACAGGATCTCGTCGGGCAGCAGCCCCTCGCCGGCCAGCCGCAGGATGGCCTTTTCCGGCTTGCCGGGGCCGGCCATCTTGGCGGCGGGGTCGATGCGCATCGCCACTTCCAGGAACTCGAGGTCGAGGAAGGGGACGCGTGCCTCCACGCCCCAGGCGGCCATGGACTTGTTCGCGCGCAGGCAGTCGTACAGGTGCAGCTTGTCGATCTTGCGCACGGTTTCTTCGTGGAAGGCGCGCGCGTCCGGGGCCTTGTGGAAGTACAGGTAGCCGCCGAAGATCTCGTCGGCGCCCTCGCCGGACATCACCATCTTGATGCCCATGGCCTTGATGCGGCGGGCCAGCAGGAACATCGGCGTGGAGGCGCGGATGGTGGTCACATCGAAGGTCTCGATGTGGCGGATGACGTCCTCCAGCGCGTCCAGGCCTTCCTGGATGGTGTAGTGAAACTCGTGGTGCAGGGTGCCGATGGCCTTGGCGGCAATCCGCGCAGCGGCGAGGTCGGGTGAGCCCTCCAGGCCGATGGCAAAGGAATGCAGCCGCGGCCACCAGGCCTGTTCGGTATCGTCGGACTCGATGCGCTTGTCGGCAAAGCGCTGGGCGATGGCGGCGACCAGCGATGAATCCAGACCGCCGGACAGGAGCACGCCGTAGGGCACGTCGCACATCAGCTGGCGGTGGACCGCCTGTTCCAGCGCTTCGCGCAGCCGCGCCGGGCTGGCCGGTTCATCGGCGGCCTCGAAGTCGCGCCAGGCCGGGGTGTACCAGCGCCGGATTTCGCCTTCCTCGGAGTCGAGCAGGTGGCCGGGCGGAAAGGCCTGGACCTGGCGGCACCAGGGCTCGATCGCCTTCATTTCGGAGGCCACCCACAGCATGCCCTGTTCGTCGCGGCCGTAGTAGAGGGGCATGACGCCGATGGGATCGCGCGCGACCAGGTAACGGCCCCGCGTCTCATCCCACAGCACGAACGCGTAGATGCCGTTGAGCTGATTCAGGAACTCAACCCCGTCGCGCTGGTAGAGCGCGAGAATCACCTCGCAGTCCGAGCCGGTCTGGAACTCGAAGTCCGGGCAGCTCTTGCGCAGTTCGCGATGGTTGTAGATCTCGCCGTTGACGCCCAGCGCCACCTGTCCGTCTGGCGTATAGAGCGGCTGGGCGCCGGAGTTGATGTCGACGATGGCCAGGCGCTCATGGGCGATGATGGCCCGCTCACCAACGTGGATGCCGCTCCAGTCCGGGCCGCGGTGGCGCTGCAGGCGCGAGGCCTGCAGGGCAACGGGGCGCAGATCGCCGGTGCCGGCGGGGATGTCGAACAGACCGAGGATTGAACACATACGCTGAACTCAGTCGGCCAGATCCATGGTCAGCCGCACCTCGATGCCGGATTCACTCAGATGCAGGCTGCTGGCCATGTAGCGATAAAAGCTGCTCAGTACGGCCATGGCTTCGGCGGTTTCAGCAGCGTCGAAATCGGCCGCTTGTCCCGGCAGATTGGCCAGGCTCATGGCGATTACTTCGGCATAGGCCGCGACATCCATCCCGAAGCTCAGGATGGCGCTGTCGGCGCTGCCGGCGGTCAAGGCTGCGGGCAGCGCGCTATCCTGTCCTTCGCCGACCGCGAGACCCAGGCCGGTCTCGCTCAGGCCCAACCAGGCCGGTACGCCGGCCAGCTGCGGAATCATGTCTGACGGGACCGGCTGCGGGGCGCCGCCGGGGCGCAGGTCCAGCGCGGCCAACTCGGGGGAGAACATCTGCGCCATTCCGATCAGCATCTGCGGGTTGCGCATGAACAGGGCCACGGTGCCCATGCCGGGATTTTCCGTGTCGTTCATGTCCAGGGCGGTGACCCTCATGCGGACACCGTGGATGTTGGTCACCACCGGCGGGATCGGCCGGTTCAGCGCCAGCTGCCACTGGGCGGCATTCTCGGCGATGTTGTCGAACAGGAAGCACCGCGGCGGCGCCTCGACCCAGCCGCCGACGACCTGGCGGCCGAAATCGCGCGCCGCCACCAGGTTCAGCGCCACGCCCAGGGACATCAGGGCGGAGCGATCACCGGCCAGCGACAGCGGGCTGTCGGCCAGGGCACTCATGCGGCGGCCGAATTCAGGCTCGCTTTCCACCGTCAGCTTCATGCTGATGCTGCTGGCCGTGACGTCCGTGTTGCCGTAACTCTTGCGCGGGAACAGGCGGACCAGCTGGCCGAGTTCCCTGCGGCAGGCGGCGTCTTCAGCCACCTGGCCCAGGGGCGTGTCGGCGCGCACCTGGACCAGCAGCTCGTCCTCGCCGTCGAGCAGCACGGCGAGCAGGCGATCGAAGTCGACGAAGCCGAAGCTGTCCTGGCGCAGTCCGCGCTGGCGGGCGAAGGCGTCGACTTGCGCGCGCTGCAGCGGATTCGGCGCCTGGTCGAGATTGGCGACCCGTCGCAGCAGGTCCTCCCGGTCCGCTACCAGCCCCGCCGTCATGAAGTGCTGGTCGTGATGCAGGGCCAGGCCGAAACGATCCATATCGATCCAGATCAGCTCTTCGTCACCGATGCTGCGGCGCGTGAAAGGTGTTTCCGCTTCGCTCTCGACGCGCGCCAGCATGGCGGCAAAGGCCTCGGCATCGCTCAACTGCCAGTGAAAAACCGGGTAGATGGCCATGAGGTGGAGCGCGGCCATCCCGTTGGGGTCGATACCGCGTTCGGCATAACCTTCCGGTGAGGTCAGCTGCCCAAGTTCCTTCCACAGCGACTGGACCAGCGGATCGTCGATGTTTTCGGCCATTTCCGCGAAGTCCTGGTCCATTTGATCTTCCATGCCGGCAATTGCCGACCAGATCTGGTCCAGCAAGGCCTCGGGCATCGGCTCGAGGCTCAGCCACAGTTTGGCCGTCTCGGCGTCGATCCGGGCCAGCAGGTCGGCGGCCAGCGCGGCGTCGACCGGGACCTCGGCCACGCGCTGCGGTGCGGCCGTGTCGACCGTCTCCAGCCCATCCTGCCGATCAGCGTCACGGTCGGCGTCGCCACCGCATGCGGCCAGCAGCAGTGCAAGTGCGGGAATCAGCAAACGGGTCATGGCACAGCCTCCATAGCACGGGTTACACACTTAGTGTTATACAACACTAACACAGTTGTCAAGCAACAGCGATCGGCGATGTGCCGATACAAGCTCAAGTCTACCCCAGGGACTTGATGCCGGCGATCAGCTGCTGTGCGACTTTCTGGGCGTCGCCGTAGAGCATGCGCGTGTTGTCCTCGAAGAACAGCAGGTTCTCGATGCCGGAGAAGCCGGTGCCCTGGCCGCGCTTGACCACGATGCAGTTCTTGGCCTTGTCGACGTCGAGAATCGGCATGCCGAAGATCGGGCTGCTCGGGTCCTTGCGTGCGGCCGGGTTGACCACGTCGTTGGCGCCGATGACCAGGGCCACGTCGGTGGTCGGGAACTGGGCGTTGATGTCCTCGAGATCGTGAATCATCTCGTAGTCCACGCCGGCTTCGGCCAGCAGCACGTTCATGTGGCCGGGCATGCGGCCGGCCACCGGGTGGATGGCGAAGCTCACCTTGACGCCGCGGCTCATCAGCAGCTCGGTCATCTCCCAGATCTTGTGCTGGGCCTGGGCCACGGCCAGCCCGTAGCCGGGCACGATGATGACCTTCTCGGCATAGGCCATCTGGATGGCCGCGTCGGTGGCGTCGATGGACTTCATTTCGCCGGCAACCTCGCCGCCGACGGCGTCCTCGTCGGCCTTGCCGAAGCCGGCGAACAGCACGTTGCCCAGCGAGCGGTTCATTGCCTTGGCCATCAGCTGGGTGAGCAGGGTGCCGGCCGCGCCGACGACAATCCCTGCAATCATCAGCGCCGGGATTTCCAGCACATAGCCCTTCAGGCCCACCGCCACGCCGGTCAGTGCGTTGTACAGGGAAATCACCACCGGCATGTCGGCGCCGCCGATCGGAATGGTGATGAGGATTCCGGCGGCCAGGGCGAAGGCGAAGAACAGCAGCAGCAGGAAGGGATTGGGGCCGACGAAGAAGATGATCAGGCCGAGCAGGACGGTCACGCCGAACACTACGAGGTTGATCAATTGCTGGCTGGGGAAGCGCCAGGTCTTGCGCATCCAGCCCTGCAGCTTGGCAAACGCGATCAGCGAGCCGGAAAAGGCGATCGAGCCGATGATGGCGCCGAAGGCCGCCACCATCAGGGTGGTCGGCATCAGCTGCACCTGGCCGGAATGGACCTTGAGCAGTTCGACGGCCGCAATCGCCGCGGCCGAACCGCCGCCCATGCCGTTGTACAGGGCGATCATCTGCGGCATGTCGGTCATGGCCACGATGCGCGCCCACCACCAGGCCAGCACCGAGGCCGAGACCAGGGCGATGATCATCAGCAGGTAGTTGCCTTCGACCTTGGGATGGAAGAAGGTCACGGCCACGGCCAGCAGCATGGCGAAACCGGCCCAGATCATGCCCTGGCGCGCGGTGACCGGTGAGCTCATGCCCTTGAGGCCGTAGATGAACATGACCGCGGCGGCGAAGTAAGCCGCGGGTACGATGAAATCCAGTCCTGGAATCATGACGGCTTATTCCTTCTTCTTGGTCTTGTCGGACGACTTGAACATCTCGAGCATGCGATCGGTCACGACGTAGCCACCGACCGCGTTGCCGGCGCCGAGGAAAACGGCGATGAAGCCGACGACGATTTCAGCGGTGGTGTCGGCCATGCCCAGCACCACCATGCCGCCGACCACGACGATGCCGTGAATGAAGTTCGAGC
>SKKM01000094.1 GCA_007121485.1 Wenzhouxiangella sp.
GCTTGGCCCGCCGGCGCTCGGTCTCGTCGATGGCGCGGCGCATGGATTCAGTGGTGTGGTCGGCGTACAGGATGGCCTTGCCGCGCACGTTGCGCGCCGCCCGTCCGATGGTCTGGATCAGAGAGCCCTCGGAGCGCAGGAAACCCTCCTTGTCGGCATCCAGGATCGCGACCAACGAAACTTCAGGCAGATCAAGACCTTCTCGCAACAAGTTGATGCCAACCAGAACGTCGAAAGCGCCCAGGCGCAGGTCACGGATGATCTCCACGCGCTCGACCGTATCGATGTCCGAATGCAGGTAGCGCACGCGCAAGTCGTGCTCGCTCAGGTACTCGGTCAGGTTCTCGGCCATGCGCTTGGTCAGCGTGGTCACCAGAACCCGATCGCCGATGCTCACCCGGTCGCGGATCTCGGACAGAAGATCATCGACCTGGCTGGCTACCGGGCGGATTTCCACTTCCGGATCGACCAGGCCGGTCGGGCGCACCACCTGCTCGGCCACCACCGGTGAGCGCTCCAGCTCCCACTGGCGCGGCGTGGCCGAAACCAGGATCATCTGCGGCGCCCGCTCCTCGAACTCCTCGAAACGCAGCGGGCGGTTGTCCAGCGCCGACGGCAGGCGGAAGCCGAACTCGACCAGGGTCTCCTTCCTGGCCCGGTCGCCGCGATACATGCCGCCGATCTGCGGAATGGTCACGTGGGACTCGTCGGCGATGAGGATGGCGTCGCGAGGCAGGTAATCGAACAGGGTCGGCGGCGCCTCGCCCGGCTGTCGCCCGGTCAGGTGGCGGGAGTAGTTCTCGATGCCCTGGCAATAGCCCAGCTCCAGCATCATTTCGATATCGAACTGGGTGCGCTGCTTGATGCGCTGCGCCTCCAGCAGCTTGCCCGCCCCTTCAAGCTGCGGCAGGCGCTCGGCCAGCTCCGCCTTGATCGCCTCGACGGCGTCGAGCACGACCTGGCGCGGCGTCACGTAGTGAGTCTTCGGGAAGATGGTCAGCTCGTCGAGCTTGTCGCGGATTTCGCCGGTCAGCGGATCGAAATAGCTGATGCGCTCGATCTCGTCGTCGAACAGTTCGACCCGCACCGCCTCGATCTCGGAGTCGCCGGGGAAGATGTCGATGACTTCGCCGCGCACCCGGTAAGTCCCGCGCCGGAGCTCGAAATCGTTGCGCGCGTACTGCATCTCGGCCAGCCGGCGCAGGATCTCGCGCTGGCTCATGCGCTCGCCGACCCTGAGCGGCAGGGTCATCTTGAGAAAGGCGCTGGGGTCGCCCAGGCCGTAGATCGCCGAGACCGTGGCGACGATCAGGCTGTCGCGTCGTTCGAGCAGGGACTTCGTCGCCGACAGGCGCATCTGCTCGATGTGCTCGTTGATCGACGCATCCTTCTCGATGAAGGTGTCGGTCGACGGCACGTAGGCTTCCGGCTGGTAGTAATCGTAGTAGGAGACGAAGTACTCGACGGCGTTGTCGGGGAAGAACGACTTGAACTCGCCGTACAACTGGGCAGCCAGGGTCTTGTTGGGCGCCATCACCAGGGCCGGCCGCTGCACTCGCTCGATGATGTTGGCCATGGTGAAGGTCTTGCCCGAGCCCGTCACCCCGAGCAGGGTCTGGTGCCTATGCCCGGCGTCCAGGCCTACGACAAGCTGCCGGATGGCTTCCGGCTGATCACCGGCCGGCTGGTATTTCGAGGCCATGCGGAAGCGGCGGCTCATGGGGACACAAGGGAAGCGAAAAGGGACAGGCTCAGTATACTAGCCCGATGTGCAGGTCCAGCCGGGCCGCCCCTTGATGCCAGGACGAGGAGATTATCCGTGACCATTCGATTGTCAGCCCGCGTTGCCCAGGTCAAACCCTCGGCGACCATCGCCATGAGCATGAAAGCCGCGGAACTGCGCGCACAGGGCCGCGACATCATTTCCCTGAGCATGGGCGAGCCAGACTTCGACACCCCGGAACATATCAGGGCCGCTGCGATCAAGGCGATCAACGGGGGACAGACGCGCTACACGGCGGTTGACGGCACGCCATCGCTGAAGAGCGCCGTCATCGACAAACTGCAGCGCGACAACGGGCTGGAGTACGAGCCGAGCCAGATCCTGGTCTCCAACGGCGCCAAGCAATCGATCTACAACCTGCTTCAGGCCACCATCAATGAAGGCGACGAGGTGCTGATCCCGGCACCGTTCTGGGTGTCCTATCCCGACATGGTGAGGCTGGCCGACGGCGAGCCGGTGATCCTGTCGACGACCCCGAAGACGGATTACCTCATCTCGCCGCACCAGCTGGAGGCGTCGATTACCGAGGCCACCCGCATGCTGATGCTCAACTCGCCCAGCAATCCCACCGGCCAGGCCTATACGCGCCGGCAGCTGCAGGAGATCGGCGAGGTGCTGCTCGAACACCCGCGGATCCTGATCTGCTCCGACGACATCTACGAGCACATCTGGTGGGCCGATGAACCCTTCGCCAGCATCGGCGAGGTCGTTCCCGCCCTGCAGGATCGCCTGATCGTGGTCAACGGCGTTTCCAAGGGCTATGCCATGACCGGGTGGCGCATCGGCTACGCCGCCGGCCCGGCGGCGATCATCAAGGAAATGCGCAAGGTCCAGGGTCAGAGCACTTCCAACCCCTGCTCGATCAGTCAGGCCGCGGCCGAAGCCGCCCTGTCCGGCGACCAGGCCTGCGTTGCCGAAATGTGCGCCGCTTTCCGCCAGCGCCACGACTGGCTGGTCCCCGCACTGAACGCGGTACCCGGCGTGTCCTGCATCGCCGGCAAGGGCGCCTTTTACGTCTTCGCCGACTGCACCGAGGCCATCGAAGCGCTGGGCCTGGCTGACGATCTCGCCCTGGCCGAGCACCTGCTCGAGCATGCCGGCGTCGCCACCGTGCCCGGCACCGCTTTCGGCGCGCCGGGCCACCTGCGGCTGTCTTTTGCCTGCGGCCTCGACACCCTGAAACTGGCCGTCGAGCGGATCACGGCCGCGCTGGAATCGGGCTGACCGAAAAGCGGTCCGGTTTCCGACCGGCAACTGCGGAAATCTCCGACAGGAAGCGACTGCGCGCGACCACTGACCTGACGGCCCGGCCGGCCGACACTGATTCCGTCCCTGAATTTCGAGGTACGGAACCATGCTTCAGCGTGCGCAAGGTCTGACGCTCATCGAATTGATGATCGTGTTGTCGGTTGCCGCGATCCTGGCGACCATCGGTCTGCCGGCCATGGCCGGACTGCTGGCCGAGAACCGGATCACGGCGAAATCCAACCTGCTCATGTCGCACGTTCAGTACGCCCGTCACGCCGCTATCACCCTGCGCGCCAACGTGGTCGCCTGCCCCAGCATCGATCACTTGAACTGCAGCGGCAGCAATCGCTGGGACCACGGCTGGATCGTGTTCATCGACCGCAACAACAACGGCCGGCCGGAGTCTGCCGACGATGTCCTGCGCGTCATCAACCCGGAGCCGCACCTGCTGATGCATTCGGCGGGACGGACGCGGGTGCGCTTCCAGCCCACCGGCGGCGCTTTCGGCACCAACCTCACCATCCGGGTGTGCGATCCGTCCGGGCGCGCCAGGCCCCGGGCAGTGGTCGTTTCCAATCCGGGCCGTGCGCGCGTCAGTACCGAAGTGCCCGCAGGCGACTGCCCGGTCTGAGCTTCATCCGACGAAACGGCACGCCGGGGTTTACGCCGGCATCCGGACCTGTGCTACCATTCAAACAACCGTTTAAATCGAACGTTTGTTTTGACCCAGGCTCCGACCTACGACCGCATTCTCGACGCCGCCGAGGCCCTGTTCGCCGAGCAGGGTCTGCACGTTGCCACCCTGCGCCAGATCACCCGGTCCGCCGGGGTCAACCTGGCGGCGGTCAACTACCACTTCGGTTCCAAGCAGGCACTCCTGCTCGCCGTTTTCCGCCGCCGGCTCGATGCCCTGAACCGGGCGCGGCTGCAAAAGCTGGAGCTGGCGCTCAAGCGACCGGGCGGCCCCCTGCTGGACGATGTTCTGGACGCCTTCGTTTATCCGGCGCTGGAATTCAGCCGCGGCTCCGACGCCGATGGCCATCGCTTCATGCAGCTGCTGATGCGCGCCTTCGCCGACCGTGACGAAGACCTGCATGCGGCCATCAGCCAGGAATACGCCTTCGTCATGCGGCGCTTCGCCGATGCGATCGCCAGGGCGCTGCCGGAACGCGAGCCCCAACAGCTGCGGCGCCAGCTCGATTTCATCGTTGGCGCCCTGACCTACACCATGGCCGAAAGCAGTGCGGCCGACACCCGCTCCATCGCCTCCGACCTGGTCCGCTTCGCCGCGGCCGGACTGCGGGCGGAGCTGCAAACCAGTGATTCCTTCCGTCGAAAAAACGGTGCCGAACGCACCCTGGAGACACCACGATGACCCTGACCCTCTCACTCATCTTTCTCGCCGGCCTGCTGGTCGTCGCCTACCTGCGCGCCCCGGCCTGGGCCGCGGCGACGCTGTCGGTGCTTGCGCTGCTGGCCTCATCCCAGCTCACCGTCGCCTGGCCGCTGGTCGCCGTGCTTGCGCTGGCGACCATCGTCTTCGGCGTCATGGCGTTCCGCCCCCTGCGCCGCGCCGTCATCTCGGCGCCGCTGTTTGCCTGGTTCAAGGGCGTGCTCCCGGCCATGTCGGCCACCGAGAAGGAAGCGCTGGACGCCGGCACCGTGTGGTGGGATGCCGAGCTGTTCTCCGGCAAGCCCGACTGGAAAGTACTGTTCGACATGCCCGCGCCGAGCTTGAGCAAGGAAGAGCAGGACTTCATCGACGGTCCTGTGGAAGAGCTGTGCCGCATGCTCGACGACTGGAAGATCAATCGCGAACTCAAGGACCTGCCGCCGGAAGCCTGGCAGTTCATTCGCGAGCAGCGTTTCTTAAGCATGATCATCCCCAAGGAATACGGTGGGCTGGATTTCAGCGCCCAGGGCAACGCCGCGGTCGTGACCAAGATCTCGACCCGCAGCCTGACCGCCGCGGTCAGCGTGATGGTGCCCAACTCGCTGGGACCCGGCGAGTTGCTGATGCACTTCGGCACCGAGGA
>SKKM01000304.1 GCA_007121485.1 Wenzhouxiangella sp.
CCGGCCGGCCTGACCCACACCTCGGTGGTCCTGCGCGATGCGCTGGCCGCCGCGGCGCTGCCGTTCATCGAGGTGCACCTGAGCAACCCCGACAGCCGCGAGCCCTTCCGCCACCACTCCTACCTGGCCGATCTGGCCAGCGGCCGCATCGCCGGCTTCGGCGCCGATTCCTACCTGCTGGCGCTGCAGGCGGTGATCAACCGCGCCGATGCGGCCGACACAGACAAGAAAAACCAGTGAGCGAACCATGGATCTGAGAAAAATCAAGAAACTGATCGAGTTGCTCGAAGAATCGCAGCTCAGCGAGATCGAGATTCACGAGGGCGAGGAATCGGTACGCCTGACCCGGCAGTCCGCTGCCCCGATGGTGCCGCCGCAGGTCTTCCAGATGCCGGCATCCGCCGTTGCCGCTCCCGCCGCGCCGGCGGCGGGCTACGCCGCCCCGGCCGATGTCGAGCCGGACTTGCCGGAAGGCGAGGTGGTCCGTTCACCCATGGTCGGCACCTATTACTCCTCGCCGAACCCCGAGACCGCGCCGTTTGTGAAGGTGGGCAGCAAGGTCAGCACCGGCGACACGCTGTGCCTGGTCGAGGCGATGAAGATGTTCAACCAGATCGAGGCCGAGTTCGGCGGCGAGGTGGTGGCCGTGCTGGTCGAGGACGGTCAGCCGGTGGAATATGACGAGCCCCTTTTCGTGATCCGCAAATCCTGAGCCGAGTGCTGCCCGTGCCCCCGTTCAAAAAGATCCTGATTGCCAACCGCGGCGAGATCGCCCTGCGCGTGCTGCGCGCCTGCAAGGCGATGGGCATCCGCACCGTGGCCGTGCACTCGACCGTCGATCGCAACCTCAAGCATGTCGGCATGGCCGATGAGTCGGTCTGCATCGGTCCGCCGCCGGCCGGCGAGAGCTACATGAATGTGCCGGCCCTGATCGCGGCCATGGAATTGACCGACGCCGAAGCTGTTCACCCGGGTTACGGTTTCCTGGCCGAGAACGCCGACTTCGCCGAGCGCGTCGAGGAGTCCGGCTTCGTGTTCATCGGACCCAGAGCCGAGACCATCCGCCTGATGGGCGACAAGGTCTCGGCCATCACCGCCATGCGCCAGTCCGGGGTGCCCTGCGTGCCGGGCTCGAACGGGCCGCTGGACGACGATGACGCGCGCTCGGAGCGGCTGGCCGACGAGATTGGCTACCCGGTCCTGATCAAGGCCGCGGCCGGGGGCGGGGGGCGCGGCATGCGCGTGGTCGACAACCCGCAGGACCTGGTCAAGTCGATCCAGCTGACCCGGCAGGAGGCCAAGGCCGGATTCGGCGATCCGACGGTCTACATGGAGAAGTACCTGACCAACCCGCGTCATATCGAAATCCAGGTGCTGGCCGACGCGAACGGCAACGCGGTCCACCTCGGCGAGCGCGACTGTTCCATGCAGCGCCGCCACCAGAAGGTCATCGAGGAGGCGCCGGCGCCCGGAATCACGCCCGAGCAGCGCGCCCGCATCGGCAGCGTCTGTACCGAGGCCTGCCGCCGCATCGGCTATCTCGGTGCAGGCACGTTCGAGTTCCTGTACGAGAACGGCGAGTTCTATTTCATCGAGATGAACACGCGGATCCAGGTCGAGCACCCGGTCTCGGAGTGCATTACCGGGATCGACCTGATCCGGGCCCAGATCATGGTCGCGGCCGGGGAGCCCTTGCCGTTCGGTCAGGACGACATTCGCTTCAGCGGCCACGCCATCGAGTGCCGGATCAACGCCGAGGATCCCGAGACCTTCCTGCCGCGGCCGGGCACGGTCGATGCTTTCCATGCGCCGGGCGGACCCGGCATCCGCGTGGACTCACACATTTACGACGGTTACCGCATTCCGCCGAACTACGACTCGATGATCGGCAAGCTGATCGCGCATGCCGAGTCGCGCGAGGCGGCGGTGGCGCGCCTGCGGGTGGCGCTGGAGGAGATGGTGCTGCGCGGGGTGGTGACCAATGTCCCGCTGCATCAGCGCCTGCTGGCCGATTCCGGCTTCGTCAGCGGTGGCGCCAACATTCACTACCTGGAAAAGCTGCTGAAGAAAAACGGCTCCTGAGGCCGGCGGACAGTCACGGGCCATGGCGGCCCGGGGATCAGTCGGCGGTCTGCGGGCGCTGGGTGACCGGCAGGGCGCCGAAGGCGGCATGCGCGACCAGGTGACCGAGTCGATCCAGGTCCGGCACGACCACCTCGCGTTCGTCCAGGATCACGCGCCCGGCGACCGCGATCGGGTTGATGTCGCTGGAGACCTCGACCAGTTCGCTGGCGGTGATGGTGGTCAGCCGCGGAAAGGCCTGGGCCAGCACGGCGAAGTAGGGCATGCGCGCGTTGCCGATCAGCGATTTCAGTACGCAGACCCGGGCGTTGGCCGTGTTTTCGGCGGTGGCCGCCTCGGTCAGCACGGCAAAGCTGATCAAGGGCACCTGCCAGCCGCGCCAGAGGAAATTGCCCAGCATCCAGGGCGGCGTGTCGCTGAGCGGCTGCGGTTCGGAGTAGTTGGTGATCTCGGCAACCGTTGCGTTGGGGATCAGCACTTCGAGCCCGGTCAGCGGAACGATGACGCTGCGAATCTCGCCGTCACTCATGTCGACTCTCCGCCGTCGCCCGCCATCAGCTGCGCCAGGATGCGGGCGATCAGGTCATTTTCGTTGTAGGGTTTGGTCATGTAGTCGTCCACGCCGATTTCGGCGGCGCGCTGCCGATGCTTCTCGCCGCTGCGCGAGGTGATCATGATCATCGGGATCTGCTTGAGTCGACGGTCATTGCGCACGTGGATGGCCAGCTCGTAGCCGTCCATGCGCGGCATCTCGATGTCGAGCAGGATGACGTCCGGGATGCGGTCGACCAGGGCTTCCACGGCATCCAGACCGTCGCGCGCGGTGATCACCTCGAAACCGTTCTGCTCCAGCACGCGCGAGGTCACCCTGCGCACGGTAATGGAATCGTCGACCACCATGATCAGCGGGGTCCGCTTGACCTCGGGTTGATCGACGGCTTCATCCACGCTGCGTGCGCCCGGCACCAGCCCCTTGGCGAAGGCGCGCCGGATCAGCGGCCCCATGTCCAAGATGGGCACCACCTGGCCGTCGCTGGCGATGGTGGCGCCGAGTATGCCGACGATGGAGCTGATCTGCGGCCCGACCGGCTTGATCACGATCTCGCGGTGACCGAGCAGGTCGGCGACCTTGAGCGCGGCGCGCTGGTCCCCGACCTCGATCATCAGCAGATTGAGGGTCGAACCCTGCGGCTCCGCGCGTTCGAAATCCAGCTGCGGCTCCAGTTCGAGCAAGGGGAAGCGCTGGCCGGCGTAGTTCTGGGCCGGTTCGTCCTGCTCGATCTGCTGCTGCCACTCCTTGACCGGCAGTCGGACCACGCCGCGAATGACCTGCAGCGGTATGGCGAACTGGCGGTCGGCGACCTGGACATGAATCGCCTGCAGCACGGTCAGCGACAGCGGGATGCGGACGGTGAAGGTGGCGCCCCGTCCTTGCTCGGTGTCAAGCAGGATGCTGCCGCCGATCTGCCGCACCGTGTCCGAAACCACGCTCATGCCGATACCGCGTCCGGCCAGTTCGCTGACCTGATCGGTGGTGCTGAAACCGGGGACGAAGATCAACTGCGACAACTCGTCGTCGCTTGGCGACGCGTCGGGCGCAATCAGTTCGCGCGCCAGCGCCCGCTGATGAATCTGGTCGAGGTCGAGGCCCCGGCCGTCGTCGCCGACACTGATCACCAGCTCGGTCGCCTCGCGTCGCACCTCGATGCGAATCCGGCCGGCCGGATTCTTGCCGAGCTGCGCGCGCTCTTCGGCCGATTCGATCCCGTGGCTGACGCAGTTGCGCAGCAAGTGCTCGATCGGCGCGGTCATGCGGTCGAGCACGTTGCGGTCCAGTTCCCCTTCCCCCTCAAGCTCGACCACCAGTTCGACCTTGCGCTGCAGCTCCCGGGCCGCGTTGCGGATGACGCGGCGGAAGCGCGGCAGCAGGGTCCTGAACGAGACCATGCGAGCCTGCATCAGGCCTTCCTGCAGTTCGGTGTTGACGCGCGATTGCTGCAGCAGCAGCGTTTCCGACTGGCGCGCGCCTTCATCGAGCAGCCCGGCGAGGCTGGTCAGGTCGCTGACCGATTCGGCCAGTGCGCGTGAAAGCTGCTGGATCGTCGAGTAGCGGTCCAGCTCCAGCGGATCGAAATCGCTCTCGGCCGGGCCGTGTTCGCGCTCGAAGCGGGCCAGAATCTGCGCCTCGGTTTCCAGTTCGAGCTTGCGCAACTGGTTGCGCAGGCGGTTCACCGTTTCGTCGATCTCGCCGATGTTGCCGCGCAGCTGGGTCAGGCGCTGCTCCAGGCGCGAGCGGTAGATGCTCACCTCGCCGGCCTGGTTGACCAGTTCGTCGATGAGATCGGCGCGGACCCGCAGGCTTTCGGCGCGGGTGGTTCCCGCCGCTTCCTGTGTATCCGGCGCCGTGTCCGCGTCCTCGACCGCCAGCGCCGCCGCCTTTTCGATTTCCTCGACTTGCTCGGCGAACAGATCGTCGAGGGTCTTGACCGGCAGATCAGCCCGGTCGAAGACCGCTTCGATCATGTCGTTGAGATGGTCGCAGCCCACTTCGAGGGCGTTGATGCGCTCGACGCTCGCATTCTGGCGGCCGGCCGCAATGCTCTCCAGCAGCTCTTCCATGGCGTGCGCAATCTGGCCGATCGGATCCAGGCCGGCCATGCGTGAACCGCCCTTGAGCGTGTGCAGATCACGCTGCAGGGCAAAGACGATGCTCTTGTCTTCGGGCGTCTCCTGCCACTGCTGCAACAGCTCGTCGCTGTGTTCCAGCAGCTCCATCGCCTCCTCGAGAAAGGCTTCCAGAAGCTCAGGATTCAGACTGGCATAGTCGACGGCCAGGCTGCGCGTCTCGCCTGATGCCAGGGTGACGGTTTCTTCGAGCACGGGCTCAGGCCGGATCTCGACCTCGATCTCCGACTCGAGCTCGGGTTCCGGTTCGGGCTCGTACTCGGCGAC
>SKKM01000231.1 GCA_007121485.1 Wenzhouxiangella sp.
GTTCGCGCCGCGGCAACCATGAGGTCATGATGCGCGGCACCTTCGCCAACGTGCGCATCCGCAACCAGGTCGCACCCGGCACCGAGGGTGGTTTCACCAAGTACCTGCCGGACGATGCCGTGATGCCGATCTACGACGCCGCGGTCAAGTACCAGGCCGACGAGACCCCGCTGATCGTCATTGCCGGCAAGGAATACGGCTCCGGCTCCTCGCGCGACTGGGCCGCCAAGGGCACCCGCCTGCTCGGCATCAAGGCCGTGATCTGCGAGAGCTTCGAGCGCATCCACCGCTCCAACCTGGTCGGCATGGGCGTGCTGCCGCTGAACTTCAGGGACGGCGAGACGCCGGAAAGCCTGGGGCTGGACGGTACGGAGACCTTCGACATCGTCGGGCTGGGTGACGGCACGGCGAAAGAGGTCGACGTGACCGCAACCAAGACCGACGGCGCCAAGGTCGAATTCAAGGCCCGCGTGCGCCTGGATACGCCCAAGGAAGTCGAGTACTACCGCCACGGCGGCATCCTGCACTACGTGCTGCGTCAGATGGCCGGCGGTGACCCGGGCGAGGCGGCGAAAGCGGCCTGAACCGCCTGTATCGCTGCACATCAAGAAAAAAGGCCCGCTTCGGCGGGCCTTTTTTCTTGCCACTGCCGAAAATGTGGCGGCGTTTGCTCGGCCGAACCCATTGCAAGGGCACTGCGTTGGATTTTGTGCCTGCCCAAGGTTTATAATTCCGGCGCTCGATGGTCCCGCGGGCTTGCGGAACGGCGTATCGATCCATCTCGCCGCTCCTGATCGGGACTCGAACCACGCGCATTCCCGAGTCCAGCCGTGCCGCCGCGCCCGGTTGAGCCCTCGCTGATGCCAATTCGCCTGAAGCCGCCCGAGCATCCTGGGCCGGAGCAGCCTCAGAAAACTGCACCGACAGAAAAAACACAAAAGGGAAAGGGCAACCATGCTCAGCTACATCCTGATTATCGGCCTCGGCCTGATGGGACTGGCCGTCGCCTTCGTCTTGACCCGCAAGATCACCGCCATCCCGGTCGATTTCGGCGCCGAGTCACCCGAAGAAGCCTCGCGCCTGAAACAGATGCACAAGGCCATCGCCGACGGCGCCATGGCCTTCCTGACCCAGGAATACCGTTACATCGCCTGGTTCATGCTGGGTTTTGCCCTGGTCATCGGATTTGCCATCAACGACCCGAGCACCGAGTACCACGAGGGCATTTATACGGCTATTGCCTTCATCTTCGGCGGCATCATTTCGCTGGCAGCCGGCTTCATCGGCATGCGCATTGCCACCGAAGGCAACGTCCGCACCGCCACCTCGGCCCGCAACTCGATTGCTGATGCGTTCAAGGTTGCCCTGAACTCCGGCGCGGTGATGGGTTTCGGCCTGGTCGGCCTGACCGTGATCGGCCTGCTGATCACCTACCTGGTCATGGCCGCGCTGCTGGATGTGTCCAACCACGTGTTGATGGAAGTCGTCGCCGGTTTCGCCCTGGGCGGCTCCACCATCGCCCTGTTCGGCCGCGTTGGCGGCGGTATCTACACCAAGGCCGCCGATGTCGGCGCTGACCTGGTCGGCAAGGTCGAGGCCGGAATTCCCGAGGATGACCCGCGCAACCCGGCCGTGATCGCCGACAACGTCGGAGACAACGTTGGCGACGTCGCCGGCATGGGGTCTGACCTGTTCGGTTCAGTGGCCGAGAGCACCTGTGCCGCAATGGTGATCGGCGCGGTCGCGTTTGCCGCGATGAGCATGGGCGGCTCCATGGGCGAGGGCGAGTCGATCATGGCCAACATGTACCCGATCCTGATCTCGGCGGTGGGCATTCCAATCAGCCTGCTGACCATCCTGCTGGTCAAGGCGCGCACCGAGCAGGAGGTAGCGCCGGCGCTGAAAAAGATGCTGATCGTGTCTTCGGTACTGATGGCCGTCGCGATCTACTTCCTGACCATGTGGGCGCTGCCCGGCAGCTTCGAGATCGAAGGCCAGGCCACGACCGCGTTCAAGGTTTACCTGTGCTTCCTGACCGGGCTGGGTGCAGGCCTGGCGATTGGCCTGTTCACCGAGTATTACACCTCGCATGACTTCAAGCCGGTTCGCGAGCTGGCCGACTCCTGCGCCACCGGATCGGCGACCAACATCATTTTCGGCCTGGCCCTGGGCTTCAAGAGCGTCGGCTGGTCGATCGCAGCCATTGCCGTGGCGGTCTACATTCCGTTCACCCTGGCCGGCATGTACGGCGTGGCCGTGGCCGCCCTCGGCATGCTCGGCACCCTGGTCGTCGGCCTGGCCATCGATGCCTACGGCCCGGTTTCGGACAACGCCGGGGGCATCGCCGAGATGGCCGAGATGGGCGAGGACATCCGCGACCGCACCGACGTGCTGGATGCCGCCGGCAACACCACCGCCGCGATCGGCAAGGGCTTTGCCATTGGTTCGGCCATCCTGACCGCCCTGGCCCTGTTTGCCGCCTTCATCACCCGCGCCATGCACCTGGACGACGAGTTCATCACGCTGAACCTGCTCGACCCGATGGTGCTGACCGGCCTGTTCGTTGGCACCATTCTGCCGTTCCTGTTCTCGGCCCAGACCATGAAGTCGGTTGGTGCCGCGGCCTTCGAGATGATCGAAGAAGTGCGGCGCCAGTTCCGCACCATTCCCGGCATCATGGAGGGCACCGGCCAGCCCGATTACAAGCGCTGCGTGGCGATCTCCACCCGCGCCGCGCTGCGCGAGATGATCGCCCCGTCGGTGCTGATCATCGGCTCGCCGCTGCTGGTCGGCTTCCTGTTCGGTATCGAGGCCCTGGCGGGGCTGCTGATCGGTTCGCTGCTGGTCGGAGGCGGCCTGGCGATCTCATCGTCCAACTCGGGCGGCGCCTGGGACAACGCCAAGAAGTACATCGAGAAAGGCCACCTGGGCGGCAAGGGCACCGAAGCCCACAAGGCCGCCGTGGTCGGTGACACCGTGGGCGACCCGCTCAAGGACACCTCCGGCCCGTCGCTGAACATCCTGATCAAGCTCATGGCGATCCTGAGCCTGGTCTTCGTGCCGTTTTTCGTCGAGCATGGCGGCGTGCTGACCCGCTTCATCGGCTGATCCGTCGTCCACACAGGAGAGATTTCAACATGAAAGAGCACTTCAAGCGCATTCTGATTCCGGTGGACGGTTCGGTCGGTTCCGGCCGCGCCGCCGCCTACGCCGGCGAGCTGGCGCAAGCCTTCAGCTGTCCGATCACCCTGCTGTATGTCTACCACCCCGATCCCAACCGGGTCATGGGCATGGTGGGTCTGCCGCGCGAACGCATCCACGAAATCAGCAAGGAAGCAGGCTCCAAGGCCTTTGCCAGCGCGCGCGAAGTCATGGGCGACCCGGGCGTCGAGATCGAGGAAAAGGTGATCTGGGGCGAGCCGCGCGAGGAAATCCTGGCCCTGGCCGACCAGACCGAGGCCATGATCGTCATGGGCCGGCGTGGACTGGGTCAGATGAAGCAGTTGATGGTCGGCAGCGTATCAGCCGGCGTGGTTCACGCCTCCAAGCGGCCGGTGACCATCGTCAACTGACGCTCGCGCGACCCGAGCCTGGAGCGCCCGACCTTCCGGGCTTGTGCGCCGTTCAGGCAAAGCCCGGCGGGCTCCACTGATCCATCATCTTGCGCTGGGCGGCGTCAAGGCGTCGGGCCATCAGCTCGGAGAAGCGCCTCAGCAAGGGGTAGCCGAATTCAGGGTCATCCTCACAGCGCTGCAGCAGCGCCTTGCCGTCGAACTCCAGCACCCGCGTCGGACCGGAGGCGCGGGCATTGAAGTGCCATTCGTACGGCGCGATCAGCCAGGACCAGCCGAACACCTCGCCCTTGGCCAGCCGGGTGATTTCCAGGCGCGGACCCGCGATGGCCGGCACTTCGATGACCAGAGCGCCCTCGAGAACCAGGTAAAAGGCCTCCGCGGCATCTCCCTGGCGCGCCAGCACTTCGTCGGCAGCCAACTCCCGCTCGGTGGCATGCTCCGCCAGAACGGCCAGATGACCCTCGGGCAGACCGGCGAAAACACCCTTGTCCGTCAATAACTGCTTGATATCGGCCTGTTGCACGGTCAACTCTCCTTGAAATCGCCAGTTTTATGAATCCGGCCGCAACTCGGATGTCACGACGCTGATTGCGTCAGATTACCACTGCAATCCATCCCTCGTCAGCCATCCAGGACCCCGGGCATGACCTTTGGCCCGTGTCACCTGCACCTCCCGGATGCCATAATGCCCAGCGGGCTTGACGACAAATTTCCGATAATAATGAATCGCTTCAATCTTGTTCTTGGGGTTTTGGCCTGTTTGCTGATGTTCAGCATGAGCGCCGCCGAAACCGTCACAACCCGCCAGTTCTTTGACAACGCCGAGGTTCGAAACATGCAGATCTCGCCGGACGGGCGGCATGTGGCGTTTACCTTCGAAACCGGCACCGAGGTGCGCCTGGCGGTCATGGAACTGGCCACCAGCAATATCACCGCGACCTTCGGCTTCGGCGATCGTCAGCACGTGCTGAGCTTCGCCTGGGGTAGCGATGAGCGCGTGTTGATGACGGTCAATGAAGTGACCGGCTTTCTTGACACCCTGCGGCTGACCCCCTCTCGCCTGTATGCCGCCAATGCCGACGGCAGCAATCGCCGCCAGATCTTCGACGATGCAAACCTGTTCGGCTGGCAGATCCTGCACACCCTGCCCGATGATCCGGACCACATTCTCATCGCCCGCTTCCACTTCGGTGATGGCGGGGAACCGCGGGCCCATCGAGTCAATATCACCCGCGGCGGATCCAGCTACCTGGGCGACCGCCCACCGACGCGCAACCTGGCCGGGCTGGGCGCCGATAACGCCGGCAACCTGCGAGTCGGCATCGAGTTCATCGATGCGGAGAATTTCGAAGACATCGAATTCAACCTGTTTCTGAAACATGATGACGAGTGGCGCAGGCTGGAAGTCGAGACCGAGCGGCGGCGTCCCA
>SKKM01000015.1 GCA_007121485.1 Wenzhouxiangella sp.
CGCGTTCCGCGGCGCGCCCGGCCATGAGCGCGAAGCCGGCGCCGAACAGGATCGAGAACAAGGCCACGAACTTGCCGGTGAACAGCATGGCGATCAGGAAATCGACGACCCGGTCCGGACCGCTCAGGCCGGGGTCCGGCCCCAGCGCGATCGCCTGGATCGGCAGCGTGAAATAGGCGAAGTTGACCATGAAGATGCCGAGCAGCGCGAAGCCGCGCAGGACGTCGAGATGATCCAGCCGCTGCTGAACCGGCGTCAGTGATGCCGCGCTCATGTCGACCTCCTTCCCGAAAGCTTTGCTGCCGCTGATGGCTACCGGCATGATAGCCGAGCGCCGCCGTTCGAACGCGGTTCATTGTCGCGGGCGCGGTAGAATGAGTGGATGGCACATGCCCACCTGACCAAGGCAGCCGAGAGCGGCAAGCGCGCGCTCGTCCTGTCGCGCGCCAGCCATTCGCAGCAGGCCCTGGTCAATTTCATTTTCGGGCCGGCCCAGGCGGTCTGGCCGTCCACCGACATCGGCCTGAAATGGCTGGGCGGCGACCTGGTCTGTGAGCGGTGGATGGCAGCGTCGCCGGTGCGTTTCGGCCACGGCGACGGCTGGAGCTGGTCGCGCAACGACGAGCTGCTTGCCGTGGCCATGGTGGCGCCGGATGAAGGCGATCCGGCCGAAACCACGGCCCGCTTTTATCGCGAACTGATCGCAACGGTGCGTTCGGCCGGTTATCCGCACCTGCTGCGCATCTGGAACTACCTGTCCGACATCAACGGCGGCGACGGCGACAACGAGCGCTATCGGCGCTTCTGCGTCGGACGCGGGCAGGCCCTGGCCGAGGCCGGCCTGGAGGATGCCCGGATGTGCGCCGCGACCGCGATCGGCAATCACGACGACCGCTTTCGCCTGTTCGCCCTGGCCGGCCGCACGCCCGGCCAGTCGGTGGAGAATCCGCGCCAGGTCAGCGCCTGGAACTATCCGCCGATCTACGGCGCCAGAAGCCCCGCCTTCGCCCGCGCCACCGCCGTCAGTCTGCAGGATCAGCGCACCGCTCTGCTGATCTCCGGGACGGCCAGCGTGGTTGGCCACGCCACCGCCCATCCCGGCGACGTGCTGGCCCAGACCGACGAGGCGGTCAGCAACCTGGCCGCGCTGCTGGCCGAGGCGGCCAGCGATCTGCGGCAGCCGGGCCTGGCCCGCTTCGGCAGCGAGTCGGCGGCCCGCGTTTACGTGCGTCATGCCGAGGACTGGCCGGCCGTCCACGAGCGCCTGCGCGAACACTGGCCCAGCCTGCCGCTGGCCGGATTCCTGGGCGACATCTGTCGGCGCGACCTGCTGATGGAAATCGAAGCCTGGCACTGCGCATGAGGCATCCGGAAGTCAGCCGATGAAGCTGCAGCATTCGACTTGGCCCGAGGTCGAGGCCTACCTCGGCGAACTCAAGGCCATCCTCATTCCGATTGGCTCCACCGAGCAGCATGGGCCCACCGGCATGATCGGCACCGACATCCTGTGCCCGGAGATCGTCGCCGAGCGCATGGCCGAGCACACCCGCATCCTGATCGGCCCCAGCCTGGGCGTCGGCATGGCCCAGCATCACCTGGCCTTTCCCGGCTCGATCAGCCTGCGTCCCTCGACCCTGATCCGCGTGCTTGCCGACGTGGTCGAATCGCTGGCCGGCCAGGGTTTCACCCATTTCTTCTTTCTCAACGGGCACGGCGGCAACATCGCCACGGTGCAGGCCGCCTTTTCCGAGATCTGGGCCGGCAGCAGCTTCGCCGGTGCAGCCAGTCCCTTGCGCCTGCGCCTCCACAACTGGTTCCAGGGCGAGCGCGTGCTGGCCTTGTCGCGCGAGCTGTTCGGTGACGGCGAGGGCAGCCACGCCACGCCGTCCGAGATTTCCCTCGTGCTGTCGGGCTATCCGCAAGACCGGCGCAGCGTGACGCTGCACCCGGAGCAGGCGCCGACCGGACCGATCCACGATGCCGCCGATTTTCGCCGCCGGCATCCGGACGGCCGCATGGGCGCCCGGTCCGCTCTGGCCACGCCGGGGCATGGCCTGCGCCTGCGCGAGGCCGCGACGGCCGATGCGCTGGACGCCTGGAAGCGCTTCGTCACCCTGTGACCTGAATGGTCGCCCGCGCGCCCCGGGACGGCGCGGTCGGGGACGCAAAAATCCGCACTAAGCCCCTGTTTCTGGTGATGCTGTTGTCGCCGCGTTCCATTTAGGCATGCTGCTTGCATATTCAGGGTCATGGAGGGCAATTCCGCCCAGACACGCGCCATCAAGGGGAACGCCACATGTACAGCTCAAGCTCCAGCGGACCAGCCGATCCTTATTTCGATGACATCGACGAAATGGACGACCTGTCGTTCACCTTCGCCTTTCAGCCGATCATCGACGAGGGACCGAACCGCGTCATCGGTTACGAAGCGCTGATCCGCGGCGTCGCCGGGCAGCCGGCCAGCGCGGTTTTGTCGACCATCCGGCCGGAAAACCGCCAGCGCTTCGACCAGGCCGTGCGCCTGCGGGCGATCCGCGAGGCCAGCCGCCTGGGCCTGCGGGCGCCGCTGCATCTCAACTGCAGCTGGCTGAGCCCGGCGCATACCCGTGCCGCCATGGTCGGCCTGCTCAATGCGGCCAGCGCCAGGGGCATACGGCGCGAGGATCTGGTCCTGGAGCTGCAGAATCTCGATCAGTACAACTCGATGGAAGAGCTGAAGCAGATCCGCCAGGGCATGCGCGATTTTCGCGTCCGCCTGCTGGTCGACCGCTTTGGTGCCGGCAACGCCGACCTGGCCCGGCTCGCCTTTCTGCGCCCGGACATGGTCAAGCTGGATCGCCAGTTGATCGCGGGTATTCAGAACGGTGGCGCCCGCCAGGGCATCGTGACCGGCGTGGTGGCGATGTGCCGCACGCTGAACATCCAGGTCGTCGCCGTGGGCGTGGAAGAGTTCGCCGAGCTCAGCTGGCTGACCGGCCAGGGCGTTCGCCTGTTCCAGGGCTACTACTTCGGCAAGCCGGCCATCAACCGGGTGCCGGAAGTGGAGCGTTTCAAATTCGACCGCTTCCTCGGCGACCAGGAAACGCGCGGCGGCGCCGCGAGCTTCAGCGCCTGCTGACGGGCTGCGCGGTTCAGCCTCGCCGGCGCTGCAGCTCTTCCAGCACGCCGTCGAGGCTGCTCCCGGCCGCGCTCAGGCACACCAGCAGGTGGTACAGCAGATCTGCCGCCTCTGAGTCGAGCTTGTTGCCGGTGACCGCGGCCAGCGCGGTTTCCACCCCTTCCTCGCCGACCTTCTGGGCGCAACGGGCCAGGTCGCCCTGCAGCAGCCGGGTGGTGTAACTCTGCTCTGGATCGCCGTCGCGGCGCGACTCGATCAGCGCCTGCAGGCGCGCCAGCAGACCGACCGGCGGCCAGTGCGTGTCACCGAAGCAGGTGTCGGTGCCCAGGTGGCAGGTCGGGCCATGCGGAACAGCCTGGATCAGCAAGGTGTCGCGGTCGCAGTCGGCGGCCAGGTCGACCAGCGCCAGCACGTGGCCCGAGGTTTCGCCCTTGGTCCACAGCCGCTGCTTGCTGCGCGAGTAGAAAGTCACCTGGCCGCTGGCCAGGGTTTGCTCCAGCGCCGCGGCGTTCATGTAGCCCAGCATCAGCACGCGCCCGTCGCGCGCGTCCTGGATCACCGCCGGCAACAGGCCGTCCCCTTTGCCCCAATCCAGTTTTTCCACTTCTTCGGCAGTCAACATGCGCATATCCGCTCTAAACAGTTCTTATCTGCGTTTATCCGCGTTCATCTGCGGTTTTCTTGTTAACTTGGCATCAAAATACCTCCGGTATTTGATGCTCGGCATTTGCGGCGCATGTCCGCAAATGCCTCCGCTTCGCGTTCCCGGCCGTGACGGCCGGGCTAAGAAATTCTTGTGATAATTCGCCGCTCGCCCAGCCAGCGCTTCAGCTCGGGAATCGCGATCTGCCCTGAGTGAAACACCGTGGCCGCCAGCGCGCCGTCCACGTCGGCCTGTTCGAACACCTCGAGGAAATGCTGTTCGCTGCCGGCGCCGCCGGAGGCGATCAGCGGTACCCGGCTCAAAGCCCGGATGTGGGCCAGCTGCTCGAGGTCGTAGCCGGTGCGCACGCCGTCGGCGTCCATGCAGTTGAGCACGATCTCGCCGGCGCCCAGTCGCTGCACTTCCTCGACCCAGTGCTCGGTGTCGCACCTGGGGTCGACCATGTTGTCGGGGTCGCCGGTGTACTGGCGCACCCTCAAGGCGCCGCCGTCGCGGATCGAGTCGATGCCCACCACCACGCACTGCGAGCCGAAGGCGTCGGCCAGTTCGGAGATCAGCGCCGGCCGCTCCAGCGCCGGTGAGTTGACCGAGACCTTGTCGGCGCCGGCATGCAGGACGGCGCGCGCCGTGTCCACGTCGCGGATGCCGCCGGCCACGCAAAACGGAATGTCGATGGCCTCGGCCACCTTCTCGATCCAGGCCACGTCCACGCTGCGGCGCTGCGGCGAGGCGGTGATGTCGTAGAACACCAGCTCGTCGGCGCCCTCGTCGCGGTAGCGCTCGGCCAGTTCGACGATGTCGCCCATCTCGCGATGATTGCGGAAGCGTACGCCCTTGACCACGCGGCCGTCGCGCACGTCCAGGCAGGGAATGATTCTTACCGCGACCACTGCGAAATCGCCTTCAGCGGCACCTTGCTCTCCAGCAGGGCGCGGCCCACGATGCAGGCCGCCACGCCGCTGTGCGAGACCTCGACCAGGTCGGATAGGCTGCCGATGCCGCCCGAGGCCTGGGTGCGGAGAGCCGCGTAGCGCGAAACCAGGGCCTCGTACAGCACCAGGCTGGGTCCGGCATACATGCCGTCGCGTTCGATATCGGTGCACAGCAGGTGCTTCAGGCCGGCATCGTAGAAGCGCTTGACCAGGGTGAACAGGTCCAGGCTGCCGGCTTCGGTCCAGCCGGCCGCGCGCGGAATCCAGCCGCCGTC